>NZ_JBHWUO010000006.1:197781-245324 GCF_042736975.1 Streptomyces sp. NPDC059989 | reverse complement strand
GAGCTACCTCGCCGGCCTCCACCTCCGCGCCGCAATGATCTGGATCGACGACCTGCTGAAAACCGCCGAATGATCACGACATCACACAGGCCCTAGTAGGGGATGGCCTCCGCGGGGCCTACTGGTCTCCATGACCTCCTGTGGTTGTGACTACGGCATCTCTACCG
The DNA here is from genome assembly GCF_042736975.1 of Streptomyces sp. NPDC059989. Lineage (NCBI taxonomy): Bacteria > Bacillati > Actinomycetota > Actinomycetes > Kitasatosporales > Streptomycetaceae > Streptomyces > Streptomyces sp. NPDC059989. The sequence goes on along the minus strand of NZ_JBHWUO010000006.1, from coordinate 245,157 downwards.
GGCCTGGCCTTATGGCCGCCGACTTCCTGCGCCGGCACCAGAGTGGCGGCGGGCATGACGAGGAGACCTGGCCCGACACGATGCGGCTGCTCATCCTCATCTACACCGAGTTGACGGATGATGGCCCAGTTCTCCTGGACTTCGCCGCCAAGGCGGAGGAAGCCAGGGTCAGCGTCGAGGAGCTGCGGGCCGAGGTGGAGTGGCTCGTCGAGCACGAGTTCCTCGCCCTGCACGGGGATGTCGGCGGAGTGGCCCGGCTGTGGGTGAACCCATCGGTGGCGTTCCTACCCGGGACTGATCCGAGGGTTGCCGCGGCCCGTCACCGGTTTCCGTACATTGGCGTGGCCGAGGGCGGAATGAGCGCCGGCGAACCGGTCATCGTTCATCCATACGAGCCGGAGCTCTGGGAGGCGGTCTACGACGCGCAGCGGGACATGTTTGAGGCCCCGCCGTGCTTCTCGTCGGATGGCTGCGCAATTCACGGGCCCCGCACTTCCTGATCGTCCGATCCGTCCAACGCTCCTCCTATTGGTTGAGTCGAACAGAACATCGTGTGGATCGTGCTGGCTAAAGCGTTTCCGGGCAGGGTCCACCACTCTTCGGCGAGGGCTTCGAGGGGTCCCGGCACTAACCGGGGTGATTGCCCGGCGGTGGCGCCGGCGTCTGTGATCCAGACGCCTGATTGTGCCATCGAAGTGACCGGCGAGCACCTCGGCGAGCCCCCCTCGGCGTGAGCCCGCCTCACCAGCTCCTCGACTAGCCGGTCACCCCCGCCTTCGACGCCCTCGGCTCAGACTGCTCGACGGCCCCGGACTGCACGAGGCTCATGGGTGTGCGGGGGGATCCATCGCCCGGTAGACGAAGTCCGCGACAACCCATTGGCCGACTTGTCCGGTGATGCTCCGGCGGGTGGCGACTGTGTCCATCAGTTCGGCGGCCGCGCAGGTGGCCAGAGCCGCTTCCCGGCCGTCGCTCATAATGCCGTCGTTGTCCGCTCTGATCTGCTGGAGTGCACGTGCCGCGTCCGCGATCGCCCTGTCGTCGCCGGACGCGCCTGGGAGATGCCGCAGCGCGGCGAGGACGGCGAGGTGCTGGATGAAGTCCTGCGGGGTCCAGCGGGACTGGTGTTCGCGCAGCCACCGGATGTCGGCGGCGAGCATCGTGGGGTCCAGTTCGTAGGTGCTGTCCAAACCGTCGGCAGGCTTGGTGTCGGCTGGCGTGGCCCGCTGGAGGTGGGATCGGGCTTCTGGCAGGCCAGTGGTGAAGGGGTTGGATTCGAGGATGGTGAAGAAGACCGTGCGTGTCATTCCGGCGAGGTGGTCGTGCTCGTACGGTTTGGTCGTGCGGGTGGGGGTGCGGAGGGCCTCTTCGACCTTGTTCTCGAAGATGTTCACCCCGTGGGTGGTCATGTTCGCCCGCGGTGCCTGCGGGTTCTTCTGGGCTGCGTCTGCTGCCCGGACGGCGCCGAGCCATGCGAAGTTGTTCAGCACGCCCAGGGGGTAGGCGGCTGCTGCTCGGTCGGCGGCCTCCTTGAGCCGAGCTACGTGGTTGTCCGGTACGGGTGGAAGATGGCGTAGTTCGAGCTGGTAGTCGAAGTAGCGGACGGCTTCTGCTGCGATGAGTTCGCGCGTCAGGTCAAGGAGTTGCTTCCGGTCTTCGGCCGTCAGCAGATCCGCTCTCAAGCGGTTGGAGAGGTGTTCGTCCAGGCGGGCTGCCGCCACGTCCATGCTGGTGCCGTAGGGCACGTAGTGGTACGCCTCCCTGGGGTGGTACAGGTCGGTCAGTTGCGGGGTCGGAAGGGCGTCCAGGTCGCCGCCGGCGTCTTCGAGGGCCTGCGCCAGTGTGGGCGGATCCCAGTCAAAGGCATGCGGGGGCGAGGAGGGATGGATGCGCAGAAGGCCAGCACGGACGGCTGCTGCGACAGCCTCACCACCCTGGTCCGGCTCGGGATGCGGGTGCTGGGCCCACTTACGGATCGGAGAGATCGGCGCCGTCTCGGGCGCGTAGCGCAGGACAGACAGAGCGGCCACGCACTCACGCACGCCAGCCGCCGGGATTTGGCCCTGCGGGTCAAGGCGCAGACCGTGATGATCAGCGATCTCTCGCTGCTGCTGTTGTTTCCAGGCGGATGCGACGCGGGCGGTGTTCTTCTGGGCCCTCTCCCGCGCTTCTGCCCGTTCGTTGTCCGTCTGCCGCTGCTTGAGCCGGTTCGGGTCGGTCATGCGGGCGATCTTCGCCGGCAGGCCCAGGGTGCATTCGACGCACGTGGAGTCAAAGCCCGCGCAGGCGCCCTCGTAGGCAGTGCGGGAGGTGAGCACGAGCTCGTTGTGGCAGGCCGAGCAGGCCCGGCCGCGTACAACGGCGCGGGTTCCCGCAGCCGCCGCGAGGTGGGCCGGTCCCCACCCCGTCACGTTGATCGACTTGACGGCCCGCGCCCAGTGGACACGGCCCTCGCTGAAGTCGTCACTTGCGAGCCGCCAGTAGTCCATCCCGATGGCGATCAGCGCGTCAGGGGCCTGGCGGGGCTCGACGATGAGCGGCAGGACGATGGCGCCCGGGGCGGGTCCAGCAGCGTTCGGGGTTTCATCGGCGGCCGGCCTACCTGCCGCATCCCGCGGGGTGGGCACTTGCTGCCGGGCCTCCAGCTCACGGCAGCGTGAGCAGGAGCGGGGTCCTGGCACGGACCACTGGGTTCGGGAGGCGACTGGCTCCTCTTCCGCGCACAGGGGGTGCACCGCGAAGGCCTGGCATCCACGGCTGACAGAAGCAGTCACCCACGAAGTCAGTCCAAGGTCACTGAACCTTGTACGCCCACGCGCCGTCCGCTCCGAGCGCCCAGTAGGCCGCGCAGAGCGAGCGGATCTCCGCCGCTGTCCCCGGCGTGATCACGACACGCAACAGGGGTGCTTCAGGCGACGGGTAGAGGTGCTCGGCCTCCGCCTCCTGCTCGTTCTCGTGTTCGATGTTGCCCGGTTGTTCGTTGGCTGCGCGCTCCCGCCGCCGCCGCTCCCGCTTGCCCATCCCTGTGCCCTCTCTCCGCATCCGTAGGAACACCACGGTGACGTGCTGCCGACTGCTTCCTGGCCAGGCAGAAGGCAGAAGAGGTAGGTGTGACCTGGCCATTGGGCAGAGGGTCTTCACCCGAAGCGGCGACGCTCTAGCGATGCAGATGCATGACGAATGCCTGGGTGCCCCCGCAGCGTAGGCGGGCTGCCGGCATCGCGGTCGGCCCGGTCAGCGGCGGCGCGGCCAAACCGGCCCGCCAGATCGGACCCGCAGTGGCCTCCGGGAACACGGTCGCCCTGTGGGCCTCCTTCACCGCTTTCCCGGTCAGTGGCTGGTACGAGACGCCCATCCGGGGTGTCGGCAGGCAGGAGTGGCCTGGTCAGCACAGGAGATGGCGCCCGGCCGCCGCCAGTTCCGGAGCCAAGGCTCGCTTGCACACCGTGCATCGCAGGGCGCTCGGCGGCAGGCGAGGTGCTGGCAGTGGCTTCGGGTGCCGGTCGGCTTCCTCGCGCCGCTGCTGTGCCTCGCGCAGCTGGCGGGCGTACCGCACTGCGCTCTCCCGCCGTACCGCAGCCTCTTCGCGGGCTTCCCGCTGGGAGTCGCTGAGTTTCTGTTGCAGGCTCGGAGGCAGCACGGCGCCGTGCCGGTCCAGGTCCAGCTCGCCGAGTGGTACGGCCTGCCGTTCCAAGTCGTCCAGCGGGCACGGCGGATGGTGCAGGCCGAACACCGCCGGGTCCTTCACCTCCCACCACCGATGCACCTTCTGGTGCGCCCGGCCGAAGGCCGTCCACGCCGAGCCCTTTGACGGGACGTAGAACCACACCGGCAGACCCTCGGACAGGACGACGTGGGGGAAGTGCACACGGGGCCGCCAGAACCAGACGTCGACGATGCCCTGCCGTTGATAGTCACGGTGTCTGGCGCGCCACGCGTCATCGGTCGTGAGCATCCGCTGCGCCTCCAGCGCGAGGCGTGTGCCGTCCTCCAACCGCACGGCAACATCTGCGCGGCGGTCCTGGTCCGGGGTCCACTGCTCCAGGCGTACCGCCGCGACGCCCGGGCGGCTGCGCGCCCACCGGGCCAGCGTGTGCTTGGTGGTGATGTGCCAGACCGTCTCCAGATGGTGACCGCCCTCGGGAGCCTGCCCGGACGGGTGCGCGAAGTGCGTACGCACTTTTCCGCCCAGGCGCCCACGCGTCAGCAACGGGACACGCGTGCCTACGGGTGCCTCGAACCCGTGAAAGCAGTAGAAGCACACCAGTTGCCTCGTGCCGCCGTATCCACGCTGCCGCCAGTACTCCGGCGGCTGCTCGGCCACGTGCACTTCGTGCCCTGTTTCCAAGTCGAAGCCGACCACCAGTAAGTCGTCCTGCACACTCCACCCCTCCCCTGTCGCGGCCATGATCCAACTCCCGGGCATGGATGACCAGGGGGCATCAGAACCGGGTGTGTAGGGACTCGACTTGGGACGGGCCCGAAAGCGGAGAAGCGGACGAGAACGAGTCGGACCAGGTCGAGTGGATCCCACTGGCGAACATCCGGGGCATGATCGACCGCCGTGAGATCGTCAGCAGCGGCTCCCTCGTCGGCCTCCTCTACGTCCTGATGGACGAAGGGGTCCGCTGATCCTGCGGGGGAAGCATCGCTCTCAGGCGTGCCGCGCCCCCTCTTATTCTGGCTCGGATTCGGGATGAACTGGAAGGGAAGTATGGCGTACATTCGCAGACTCAACTCGGGTAACTGGCAGGCTACTGTGAGGAATCAGGTCGGTGCGCGGTTTAGTGAGACCTTTCCCCTGCAGGCTCAGGCGCGTCAGTGGGGTCGGGACGAAGAGGTAAAGCTCAGTCGTAGCGCCCACCGGAACCCCCGGGCCGGGAGGACCAAATTCGACGAGTGGCATGACCGCTGGTGGGATGCCCGTGTGGTCGAACCTCATACTCGACGTGGTGACGCTTCCTGCATGCGCACGCATGTCACACCGCACTGGTCGGGTTGGGAAATCGGAGCCATCGGCCGCATTGACGTCCAATCCTGGGTCCGCAAGCTGGTCCTGGACGACAAGGGCGCGTCGGCCATTCGTCGTGCCTACAACCTCCTCTCCTCGCTGATGCGCGCCGCGGTAGACGAGGACCTCATTGCGGTGACGCCCTGTCGGAGCATTAGGCTGCCAGAAGAGGGGTTCAAGCCTCCTCAGTGGTTCACGCTCAAGCAAGCGCAGTCCATTCTCGACGGGTTGGCCCAGCCGTGGCAGACGATGGTGTTGTTGGCCTTCTATACCGGCTTACGGTGGGGTGAGCTCTCCGGCCTCCACGGACACCGCATCGACTGGCAGCGGGGTCGGCTGTTCGTCGTCGAGGTCAACACGAAGTCGGGCTTCAAGGAGTATCCGAAGAGCGCGAAGAGCCGTCGTGAGGTTCCGATTCCCGAGCATGTCCTGGAAGCACTGGCCCGGCACACGCACGGGCAGGCCCGCGACCGAGTCGTGTTCACCACCGTGACCAAAGGCCGGGCTGGCCGACGGCTTGATGACGGCAACTGGCGGAGACAGACGTGGTGGCCGGCGGTGGACCGGGCGCAGTTCGTCGAACTCGACGGCACTGTGCGATCTGTACCGCACTACCCGCCACACTCGATGCGACACACCTGCGCATCATGGCTGGTGCAGAAGGGTGTGTCTCTGTACGAGGTGCAGCATCTCCTCGGCCATGAGAGTTACCAGACGACACAGCAGTACGCGCACCTCGCTCCGGACGCGTACAAGGCGGTACTCGATGCTTGGACAAGACTCGATTCTCCGCTGCTCGTCCCGGCAGCCGTCTCTGCGGATTCGGGATCAGCACCCGCCGGGCCCGCTACCCAGTGACCGCAAGTGGCCTCGGGCAGGCTGCTAGGGGACTCAGACATGGCCGCTTCGCGGACCAGGAGGCGGCTGGAGCGCTGCTTGCGGACGCTATCGCGACGGCCCGCTTGGCGGACGAGCACGGCGTACTCGCCGACGCCTCGGCGCACGTCCTCGTGGTCAGCACAGCTTGAGGTGCCGCTGCAGCAGAGGCCACAGGCCCGGGCCTTGTTAGGGACACCATCGCGGCCTGCAGTCTCCGACTCCGGGGGAGGAGCGAGCACTGTGACTGCCTCCAACAGGGAATCTCTGCTATGTGCTGCTCCGCCCTCGGTTAACTGACACCGGTTGACCGGGATCAGGGGGGTCGCAGCCTGCCTCTGCAGGCTGCGACCCGTGTCTGTGGATCTGGTGCTGTTCGATACTCGACCGAGGCTAAGCGGGCCCCAGGAACGCGCTGGGTCGGCCTGACCAGGTGATCGACAGCTGCTCGCGGGCGCGTGTAGCGGAGACGAAGAGCAGCGACTGCTCGCGGCGGAGATCCGCGGCGTGCTGGAGCCGATCCTCGTGCTCCGGCGTTATGGCGCTGGGTAGCGGCATGTGTTGGGCGCCGACTCCGACGATGGCGACGGCACGGTATTCCAGTCCCTTGATGCGGTGCATCGTCATGGCGTGGACGCCTTCGTCGGGGTCGGGGACACGGTAGTCCTCGACCTTCACTGCGCCCAGTTTGGCGTCACGGAGCGCCTGAACAGCGCTGTCAGCGGTCGCATGTGTTCGGGCTACGACAGCGATCTCGTGGGGCTTGATCCCTTCCTGCTGCCAGCTGACAACACGTTTGGCCAGTGCCGTCATCTCTTCGGAGGTGCTGCGGTAGCCGGTGGTCTCTGGGGTGGCTCCCGCCAGGACGGAGCGGTAGCCGCGGAGGTGTTCGGGGCTGCCGTCGAGGTCGTCGAACTTGGAGTCGCCCAGTAGGTTCAAGGAGGCCGCGAGGATCTGTCGGGTTGTGCGGTAGTTCAGGGTCAGCCGCTTGGAGCGCCCCCGGATCTTGATGCCGTGGGCGCTCAGGGATGTCCGGTTGTCGTAGATCCTCTGGTGTGCGTCACCGACGATGAACAGGTCGTCGTCGCCTTCGGGAACCAGGGCGCGCAGCAGTTTCCAGTGGGCGGCGTGCAGGTCTTGTGCCTCGTCTACCACGATATGCCGGTACGGTCGCTCTTCATCGGACCAGCCGGAGGCGATCCGGGCTGCCTGAACCGCGAGCTGGGTGACGCCGGCGGCTTTTTCGCGGTCGAGCCTCCGCTCGAATTCTTCGACGAGGGACCAGACCTGAGCGCGTTCAGGGCGGTTGAGGCGTCGACCGCGCCCGGCGCGGCTGGCGGCGAAGTACTCGTCGCGGCTGCGGATGTCCTGGGCCAGTACGACCTGCTTCCACTCCGCGTCGAGGAAGCGGCCGTCGAAGCGAGGCGTCTGCTGTTCGTGAGCCAGTTCGATCCAGCGGTTGAGGATCTCGCCGTCCTTGAGCCTGCTTGGCGCTTCTGCGCCGAAGGTCTCCTTCACCGTGCCGTAGGCAACCTTGTCGATGTTCCGGACGTCGACCTTGGCCAGCAGTTGGGCGCCGCCGAGGTCCTTGAGCATGGACTTCAGTAGGTTGGCGAGGTTTGTAGTGAATGTGGTGAGCAGGATGGCCTGGCCGGCGGGCAAACGATCGGCGAGGGCCTTCACGCGGTGCAGGGCCACGACGGTTTTGCCCGTTCCAGGGCCACCGGTAACGCGGACAGAGCCCTTATACGGGGTCTTGCGTTCGGCCAGCGCACGCTGCGCTGGGTGCAGGAAGATCCGCCAGGCGGACAGTGGTTCGGTGAGGATCCGCCCGAACTCGGCGAAGTCGCCGGTGACCACGAAGGCTTCCTTGGTGGCGGGGCGCTCGATCGCGGCCTCGTAGTCCTGGGTGTCGACTTCTTCGTCGGTGGCGGCGAGTGAACTGACTTGTTCCCAGACCTCTTCGACGGACATGCCGTCTGCGAGGCAGAGGATGACGTCGCGGGCCAGTTTGGGCAGGGTCTCGACGATACCCAGAACCGCGTCCTCGCTGTGAATCTCGCGGAGCGCCGGAACGATGGAGGTGTGGACGCCCAGTCGTTCGAAGTCGGCGTCGGAGACACCGGCGAACAGCGACGGAGTGTCGGGCGCGGTGTCGGCGGCCTTCGTCTTTCCGCTGAGGGTGCCGTAGAGGCTGCCGAGGTTGATCAGCTCGATGCCACCGGTGACCTTGTTGATGTCGAAGAGGATGTTCGCGGCGAAGTCGTACGCGTCGTCATGGGGCAGCACTGCGACCAGGTAGTAGATGCGGTCGGCGTAGTGCATGAGCACGGCCCGGTAGTTGTCGGTGACCCGTGCCGTACGGACCCTCTTGTCCTTGGCACCCTTCGGCGGCTTCAGGTTGAGGCCGTTGGAGTCTGGGTCCCGCTGCATCTTCATGATGAACTGCAGCACCTGCGGCTGAACGGAGCCGTCCAGCGCGTCATAGGACTTCCCGAAGACGTCCGCCATGATCACCTTGGCGCCGGACATCAGTTCCCCTCCAACTTTTTGATGAGCTCATTCACGTTCACGGCGCCGGCCTGTGCGACGTACCATCCATCGCGCTCGAATTGGGCGTCTCGCCGCTCGTCCAGGTCAATGAAGATAGCGATCTTCTCATCCGGCCAGGCGAGTTCGGCCTGCATCGCCTGATCTCCGTACTCGAAGCCGACTTCCGGCACATTGATGCGTCCGCTGCGGGCTTCGTCGACGAGCGCGAGCAGGACCCCTTCGACCGCTGAGGAGGCCCATTCGATCGCCTCGGTCCATGCCGGCGGGAGCGGCTTCGGAGCACCTGCTTCCGTAGGCAGCGCGCTGGTCAGCAGGGCCACGGTGTGGGGGTCGACCTGGTCGCTGGTGGATAGCGCGACCTGGTGGAAGGAGCGGGGGAGTTCGGCGCCGCCCGCAGACTGCAGGAACTGCAGCAGGTTCGACCAGCGCAGCCAGTCGGTCCATCGATCCTTGTGTTCGCCACCTGTGATGGCTTCGGGCCGGTCGTCAAGCACCGCCAGCGCGGACCAAGCCCGCATGTCCGGTTGCTTGCTGCGTGGCTCGGGCCGGCGGTCCAGGAGGCCGATGATCCGAGTCTGACCCGTGGTGCGGGTGTCGAACGCGAAGGCCTCTGTGGCCGTAGCCGAGGCCGGCAGGCTCGCGCCGCCCAGTATGGCGGGAAGCATTCGGCCGATCTCTTCGCGGTCCACCGGCTGTGGGCGTGCCGCCGCCCCGAAGCCGCCCAGCAGCCCGGCTGCCCGGCGCGCCCACTTGGCCCGGTCAGGGTCGGCAAGGAACTCCAGCAGGGTCTCGACCGGGTTGCGCAGCACCGGGTCGAGGGTGTCATCGGGACGGGCCTGTCCGACCAGGCTCTGGTGGATCTGGCGAGCGAGCTGGAGTGCGGAATCTGTGTGAAGCGGTTTGGCGAGGGCACGAACATGCTGCCCTTCCGCCGCGCTGCTGACGCCTGATGCCCACGTCATGACGTCGTCCCAGGTCAGCTGCCACACCAACACGCCGTCCGCCCGGAGAGCCGCCCTCTTGGCAGCGTCGTCGGCGATGCGGTTGACCTTCTCACTCGCGTGGAAGGCGAAGCCGTCGAGGAAGACAGCGACTCTTTCCGCCCGTCCGTCGGTCCGTTCCAGGAGGAAGTCAGGTTCGCTGGGCACAGCAGTGTTCAGCCGCACGTGGTCCCGCATGCGCCAGCGCGTGGCTGCATCACCTCGGGTGAAGCGGAGTTCGTGTTCCACGCCGCCCTGGCCCGCCTTGGCGGCGATCGATCCGTCCTCCTCCGTTCGTCGCCCCCAGGTAATGAGGGTGCGGACAAACCGGTCCTCAAGTTCGCTGTCGACGAGCTGGTCGATGCGGACACCGGAAAGGGTGTCTACCGGTTCGACCGCCCAGTCCTTGAGGATCTCGTCCAGGAGCTCCTTCGCGATGCGCAGCGAGACGTGCGGGTGCTCGCTGCTGGATACGAAGGGCAGCAGGCAGCGGTGGCAGGGCGTGCGTTGCTCCTCCTTCTGGCAGGGGCAGTCTCGCAGCGCTGTCTGCGCGAGTGTCAGGACGCGGTGCAGCACCACAGCATCCGCCAGGTGCTCCAGGTAGCCGGTGCCGCCGGGCATCGAGTCGTGCAGGACGAGGAACCGCCGTCGAAGCTCCTGGCTGTCGCCGGGCATGCTGTCGGTGACCACGCGGATGTGGTCGGGAGCGCCACCGAAATGTTTGGTGATGCCGAGGAGCAAGGCAGCCTTGAAGGAGATGAGGCGCTCCTTGAGGTCCATCGTGGAGACTGGGAGCAGGATCCGCAGCGCCTGGGTCGTCAGCTCGTGGGCGAGCAGCAGCTTTTCCGTCGGCTCGTGAGACACGCCGTCGTCGCGGTGTGAGCACCAATACGCGTGTCGGGTGCCGACTCGCTGAGCCGACGGGTCCCATGCCTGCGGGTGGGTGCCGCGCACACCTCCGCATTCCAAGCACGTCTCGAAGCCGGAGACCTGGAAGTCTTCACCGCGGATCGCATGGGTCGACCCGGGTGCAGCTGAGGGTCCGAGGTTGATCGTGCGGATCGTCGCCACTCGGGCGAACTCGACGCCGAAGGGAAGGCCGCTGCCAGAGCGGCGCCATGCCCTCAGTCCTTGCGGCTGGTCCTTGTCGATGTCGACGAGGGTGACCACGTCGAACTGCCGACGTTCCCGTTCGTCCCGCTCGTCGGTCAGCCGGGCGTCCTCACGCCGCTCGCGGGCGAGGACCCGCTCGGGTACCAGTACCTTGTGTACAGCTCCCGGGTCGGCAATCTGCGGTGCCTTACAACGTGGGCAGGCGGTGATGTCGAGCCCGGTCTCCTCGGTGGCCACGAATCCGCATTCGGGGCAGAACCGCCACAGTGCGTAGGCGTCCTCTCCGCCACCGACACCGGTGCCGAGATCCACGCTGCTGATGATGAACTTGTAGCCGTCACTGTGGAAGATGTTGCCGGGGGCAAGTTCGGTCAGCGCGAGCCGAGAGCCGCGGCCGTAGTCGGTTGAGCTTTCGTCGAACTCCCCGCCGCTGTCCTTCCACCACAAGGTGGCGTCGAGCACGGTCGCATCGTCGTGGAGGGTGTAGTTGGGCAGCAGGCCCAGCCGTACCAGGGCGTTGATCGAGTTTTCTGAAACGAGGGCGTCGCGGCGTTTGCGTACCGTCCGCTGCTCGGCGAAGAGCTGGCGCCGCTGCTTGTCACGTTCCGGATCGCCGGAAGCTGTCGACAGCGCGTCGAAGGCCCGGCCGATCTGCCGCATCCGCGAGCGCAGGGCAGCCACCCGCTTGTTCCACGCGCTGGCCGCAGCTCCGACGGCCTCCTCCAACCCCTGGGCCGCGAAGTGCTGGACACCCTGGGCCGCAGCTGGCGTCATCGCCGGGAACAGCGCGATGAACGCGGCGGACAGCTGGGTATGACGGGTTCCTGCGACGTCGAGGAAGCGCCTGAACCAGCCGTCCTCGGCCAGGCCATGCCCGAATAGCTCACCAATGCGTGGTGGCATGGGGCGTTCGGGGATCGCTGTGCCTTCCCACAGGCTCCGGTCCGCTGCGCGGTCGAAGAGGAAGGCCAGATACTGGCGGCGCAGGATCTCCGAGGCATCCAGGTAGCAGTCCGGCGGGATGATGCGGCCTGCCAGCATCTGCTCCGGGACATGCAGGTAATAGTGGCTTCGGGCACCTCGCGGCACGAAAGTAACGGTGAGCGAGTTGCCAGTGCTGCGGCCTGCACGGCCGATCCGCTGAGCATAATTTGCAGGAGCCGGCGGCATCGAGGCGAGAAGCACCGCCGACAAGTCGCCGATGTCGATGCCGAGTTCAAGGGTCGGCGTGCAAGTGAGAACGTTCGGGTCGAAGGCCGAGGCCCGGTTCTTGAAGGCTGCCTCGACCCGCTCACGTCGCTGGCGGCTGAGCGCGCCAGTGTGCTCGGCGGTCAGCACGTCGCCCGGACGATCGACGGTGTACAGGTGCCGGTAGTAGTCGGCCGTGTAGTCGCGGTCGTCCTCCACGAAATGGCCCGCACAGTGGAACCGCAGGCACGCGCTGCCGAGCCAGTTCTCGCGGCGGCCAGGTGGCACGGTCTGCCGCCACGTGCAGGTGTCACAGCGCACCCCGCACGCGTTTACGCCATCCCCGCCAGCCGGTGAGGTGGCAGAGTCGTCGATACGGTGCACCAGGACGTTGCGGGGCTTGAGCGCGTAGACGAGCGCGCCGCCCTCGGCGTGATAAGTGGCCAGGATCTCGCGCTGGGCGAGCAGCTTCATCGCAAGCTCGGCCACTGTGCGTCCCTCGCGGCGGTCGCAGCCCAGCGCCCTGTGGCCCCAGTCCGCGAACCAGGTGTTGTCGCGGGACAGAGAGTCAAAGCCCGTGGTGCTGGTACCGCCCGATACCGGGAACGAGGGAGCAGCGAGGCCCCTGGGGAAGGCGGGCATGCCGGTGGGACGGCCGCCCCAGATCGGCCAGCGCCTCGCGCCAGCTTGTCGGATGTACTCCTGCAGCCAAGGGTGATAGAGAGCCCCGCGCAGGCGCAGTCGCTCGGCGAGCCCGCGCAGGAACACCGCGTACGCCCCGTCGTCTGCAGGCAGCGAAATCTGCCCGGGCAGGCGCTGGTGTCGCTCCCGCAGCTCGGCGCAGAGCGCGGGCAGATCCTTGAGGTCGACCTCTGCAGCAGCGGTTCGGGTCAGCTCCAGAGTGCGGCCCAAGCGGGAGCGCAGCCCGAACTCGAGAAGGGTTTGGAATACCATGCGGCTCTGCAGCATGTCGGCGCCGGCATCGCTGAAGTCCTCGGTTTCGTCGAGGAGCGTGAGGATGTCCGGGTTCTCCCGCAGGTCGGGCGGGACGATAGAGGCGAGTTCACTGCGCTTACCCGCGCCTGCGACCGAAACAACAGCTTCGGCAGCGTCAGCGGCGAGGTCATGTACAGCGACGGGCCGGCCCGAGGCGAGGTGCTTGGTCAGCAGGCCGCGGAAGGTGAATCCGAAGCTGCGGTTGGCGATGAACGCGGCGCGGTGGGTGGCGTCCTGCACCGAGTCTGTGAACACGAGCAGCTTCCGCTCGTTGCCGGCGAGCCCTCGGTCGGAGAAGAGCTGGGTCGTGGTGACCGAGGCGAGAGTGGCAGTGCCGGCGCCGAGGAAGCGCATGCCGTCGTCGAGACCGCACGAGGGGCATTCGTCACCCGCGTTCGCGAGCAAAGGACCATGGGCCGTGATGACCGCGACCGTGTCCTCGGTTGGGTTCGTCGTCAGGCGTTCATTCTCGGCGTGCAGGTGCAGCACGGGGTGCTCGTCCGGGCGGGCCCGCAGCATCCAACGCACGGCCCGCTTTCCCTGCGCGGAAGCCTGATAGATCTCCAGGGTGTTGGTCTTGAGCTGCTGCCACTCCAGTTCCGTGGACAGCGCCGCCCAGCCGGACCGGCCGCAATGGCGGCAGTACACGGCAGGAAGGTGCCGCCGATAGGGCGGTCCTACAGGGCGACGGGACGCATCGGTCCGCTCCCCGATCTCCCCTGCACTGTCGACCTCCGTCGGCTGGTAGATGGCGAGGTTGGCAGGGTTCGGCCGGGAGTCACCGGTCGGCCCGTCGTCGTCGTACCAGCGGAAGTGTGGCTCGGAGGTTGCCGCGCGGATGACGCGTCGGACCTCACGCACCCACAGCTGGGCCTCAACCCGTAGGAAAGGACCAGGCTTTCCCGTCACCGGATGCGGGGTACGGGCATGCGAGATCAGCGCGAGGATTCGCGCGAAGGCGAGCTCGACGAGCCGAGGGTCGCTGCGTGCAGCCTCATCCCAAGCCGGCCCGCCACCGCGCTGGGCGAACTCGCGGGCGATGTCGGGGATGGTGACCGGGTTGCTTCCGGCGACGTCGAGGATCGCCTTGACCAGGATGTGCTGCTTGAGCTTGGTGCCGATCTGCACCGGATCACTGATGGGCTGGCCCAGCATCAGCCGGGCCAGGTCTGTGAGGGCCGACTCGTCATCAAGGGGGTCGGGCAAGGCAGCCAGAGCGGCAGGGGCCGGTGAGGGGAGCAGGAAGTCGGGGTCGGTGACGACCTCCCCGGGTAGCAGCCGGTTCTCCCCAATGAGCGCATCATCGGGGAACGGTGTCCCGAAGACCTTCTCTGCGAACTCGCGCAGCAACTCACGATCGGACTTCTCAGGCCCGTCCACGGCTAGAGATGAGGAGCCGTTGGGCATTCCCCCGCCAAGCGTCGCGGACGTCGCCACCGGCGTGATGTTGCCGAGGGGACGTCCCTCACGGGCTGCCCCGGTGGCAGCGCCGAGGCGACGCAACAGCATCGCCACATCGGTGCCCTGGGCGCCGTCGTAGGTATGGAACTCGTCGAGGACGACGAAGGCGAGGGAGTCTGTTTTCCAGAGCGGGGCATCCGGAATTCGCTGGAGCAGGAGGTCCAGCATCTTGTAGTTGGTCAGCAGGATGTCCGGCGGGTCGGCGCGGATCGCGTCCCGATCGGTGATCAGGTGTCTGATGGTGGCGTCGCCAGCGAGGGACGTCGCACCGGTGTCCCGGCCGTAGGGGCCAGGCTCGTTTGCGTCTTCGTCCGACGCCGAGCGGGGCCCAGTGGCGCCCCCGATGTAGATGCCGGCGGTGACGTTCTTCAGTGCTGCCTCCGTACTGAGGAACTCATCGATACGGCGGGCCTGGTCATCGGCCAGGGCGTTCATCGGGTACAGCAGCAGGGCCTTGACACCCCCCTCTCCCGCAGCGCGAGCGCGAGCGCAGTGATCCAGGATCGGTACGAGGAACGACTCGGTCTTACCGGACCCGGTGCCGGTGGTGACGATGGTCGGCTCCGGTCGACGCCCCGCCTTGGAGGACAGCCGCTCCCAGGCCGCAGCCTGGTGCGTATAAGGGGTGAAAGCCCTCGGGCTCCAGTCGAGTGCCGTTTCCCAGCCGGAGTCCGCCTCCCGGAAAGGTGTGCGCACACGCAAGTATGGCCCCCGGAACAGCCGGCTCTCCGGCCGCTCCAGGAATGCGTCGAGCTCATCGCGTACATCGTCGTCGGCGAGCGCAAAACTCGTCGTCAGGTAGGTGGCGAGGGCACGACGTAGATCCTCGGCAACCAGAGAGGGCAGCATGACGGCGTCTTACCTGCTTTCTGCCGGTACATCGGCAAGGACCTGAGCGGCGTTGGCTGTGCCGAGAAGGTTGCCGTGATCCCCGTGCTCAGCCGCATATGCGACATAGTCGCCGTACTCGCCAGCAATCAGTCGCGCAGTAAAGTCCGCATGGGCCTGCCTCATCTCGGCCTCACGGTCTGGTTTCACCCAGCCGTCAGGAAGATCCGGGGTTGGGTTGCCCGCCCGGGCAGCTTTTACCCACGTCTTAGCGAATACCGCCTCTTCGGGAGTCTGTCGGACTCCGACGTTATATGCATGCGCCGTGTCCGCAATCTTGTGTCCATCTGGAGCGAAGAAGGTCTCCCACTCGTACCTGCGAAGGGTGCCAAACTGGGATCGATAAATTGCGCACAGTTGGTCCGATGAAAGACCAAGCATGACTGCGACAATTGCATCAATCTCCACAAGGGCGGCACGCCGGTCGTATTCCGTACGAAGTGGTGTCGACATAGACCACGCCGGTTCAATGTTTTGAATCAGGACGCCGAACGGCTTGGGGGCAGCCCACCGATCCATAGACCATTCGACTTCGAACAATTCCCCCCATAGGGGGGCGTAGTCTCGGGTGAGACAGTTTAGGCGAAGGGCGCGCAGGAGTAGAGGGGTGGAAAGTGGATGGGAAAGTGGCGAAGGGAATAGCGTCACCAAATCCGCAGATAGATTAGACTTTCCTGCTACTTTTACCAGGTAGTCCGAGGGTAGTCCTGCCCAGATTCCTGCGAGTGTAGCTGTATCTCGATTCGAGGAAAGTCTCAGAGTGCAGGTGCCGTCAGTATGAGTGGGGCCCGGTGGGATCACGACAGCATTTAGGGTTCGCTCGGTAATGGGGTCAACCATGCGGCGCCATGCCACCCTGAAGAAATCTACCGATGGCTCCTCGCCCCAGATAGCCCTCAGCGACCGGAAATGCTCAATCGAGCATGCGCGACTGAAGTTAGTGCGCGGAATCACAAACTCGGGAAGCTCCTCAAGCTTCAATGGTGAATAGTCATGTTTGGATCGGCCGCTCGGGTTGGGCTGCTTGTCGAATGGCGTAGCAACAGAGAAATTGGGGCCCTGGAGGATTACATCCTCCCAAGAATCGGCAACTGAAGTACGTCGCTCAATTACGCCATCGTCCTGCGCTCCGCCTTCATGCAGACCTGATGTCCACCAAAATTTGTACCCACCCAAGCGGATCGGGAAATTTGACAGACTCTGCAATACGCCGACGTCGACCTGGGTGATCGGAAGGACCATCCGCGCGTGCGACGGGGGTGTGCCGATTTTATCGACAAGCGCGGACCAAGATTTCAGGACCTCGATGGTGACACGGGAAACGCGTTCACGGTGTGGGCGGAGGTCCCAACCGCCGGATTCGAACTGGGCGCTCGGAATTTCACCAGTACCATCATGCCCGAAGGAGCGGTCGACCGTATCGGGATGGAAAACCATGTTCACATTCAAGAAGTCTACTGGCCGAGGCTGTCCATAGATGTGGATGCCGTAGCGTCGCGTATCCTTGATTTCGAAAAGATTCAATACGTTTCGATAGTGAAAGTGGCGACGCAGTCGCGGATAGAGCATTCCGCGCAACGCGCCACCCTTCGGGTCGCTGAAGTGTGATTCGGGATGGATCAACCCAGCGACGCCCGAAGGTCCGACATTCTCCCATGCTCGGATCATGAAGTTCAGGTAGAAATTAACCTGGAAGCCTGAAAGTTGTGGGAAATCGACCGCTGAACCCAGGTAGGTATTCATTCCGGCCCACGAATTCAGGTCCGCCATGTATGCCAAGCGTTTTTCCGAATCCGACAGGACTATTCCACGTCGAGTATTCTTGTCGGCTGCCGACACCTTATGTGCGAATACGAACCACGGATCATGCTCTGCCAGGACGTCATCGTCTTCCCACTTCGGCTGGTGCCACGGCGGATTCCCTACCTGCAGGTCAAATCCGCCGCGCTCAAAGATGTGGGCGAACTCCAGCTCCCAGTGGAAGAAACCTTCTTTTCGGGCGATTGAGTCCACTTCGCTGAGCCACGGGAAGCGCAGCGCCACTGTGGGCATGTCCGTGCACTGGCTCAGCGTGCGATCCAGCTCGTCGTCCACGGCGAGCTGCTCAAAATCCCCCGTGTCTGCGAACAGTCCGAACGCGTCATCCAGCCCAGCGCCGGAGCCACGCTTCGACGACGTTGCTTTAGCCTTGGCTGGTGGGACGCCGAGTACGGCCTCGCAGAAGTTCATCCATTCATCAAGATTCGGCGGTTCCGGGGTGTTGGGCTGGCCCACGGGCCAGAACCACAGTGCGCACCATGCATCCATGACCATTTTGAGGCGACCGCGCGGCGCGCCAGGCTTCTGTAGTGCCTGCTCCACCTCCTCGCGCGAGACGGCCCGGGCTGAGTTGGGAAGAGGCCGATGCGAGTCAACCTCCCAGACGGCGATGTCGCGACGAACCTCCATCTCCGACACGACGAGGCGGCGCCTCGTAAGCTCCCACAACCGCTCAACGCGGATTCCCAGCGCTACCAAACGCTTGGTTTGTGCAACCGAAGGGGTAGACGTGACCTTCTTGCGCCAATCCGAGAGGCGGTCGCGCTCCTCCTTAACAAGCTCCTTGGCCTGCTTGGCGTCGATGACCGCGCCCCAGCCCTTGGCGGGGAGCAGGAAGTGATGGATCTCTTGGCCGCCGAGGAAGGTACCTTCCTCGGCGGCTTCCCGTAGCGGCCGCTCTGTCGGGATCGTGGTCAGCCACGTCTTTCGCTTCAGCGCCGAGGCGTCGTACACGGCGCGGCGAGCGCCGATGAGCGAGTTGCCGCGCCTCAGATGGAGACCAAACCAAGGAGCCTTGAGGCCCTCATGCATCGCGTTGAGCCACAGCGATACTTCGGCCAGTTCCACTGCGGTGTGGTTGAGGTCCACGCCGTAGCAGTTGTGCAGAGCCAGGTACGCCTTGACCTTCTGCAGTTCGGCTTCGTACCGGTCCGGCGCCAGCTGTACGTCCTGGCCGCGCTCGGTTGAGAGCTCGACCATGCGGCGGCGCAGGTACTCGGCCGCGAGTTGGTTGATGGCCTCGTTGAGGAACGCTCCCGAGCCGAGCGCCGGCTCGCACACAACCAGGTCCAGGATGTCGCGAGCCCGCGTGGTCTTTCCGCCCTGGTCGAGCAGTTCGGCCAGCGCGTGTTTGACCGTGCTGCGGGTGAGCACTTCTGGGGTGTAGTACGAGGCAGACCGCTGGCGCTCTCGGCCCGAGAGCCGGTACACGAACGATCCCTTTCTGTGCTCGACCCGCCTGAGTGCGCCAGTGATCTCGTCGCGGCGCTTGACGAAAACCTCGTCGTCGTAGTTGTCCGCCTCCCCCTGGGGGACGACCCACGTGCCAGCCAGTCCGTCCGAGTCCGGCTTGGCTACCTCGTACAGGTCCTCGGAGGCGAAGAAGCCGGTGTACGACATCAGGCCCTCGTATACCGCGCCGAGCTGGTTGATACCGAGCTGGGCGTAGGAGATGAAGCCCTTGCCAGCTCCTTGGCTGAGCATCAGGCGGTTCAGCACCCGCCAAAGAACCTTGTTCCGCAAGCGGGTGTCCATCCGCTGGCCGTCGATGCGCACCGATCCGATCAACGGCGTGGCATCCGGGTGGAACAGGTCACTGCGCAGGGACTCGAAGCGGATGCCATCCGCGTCCAGTTCCGAATTGTGGGCCTTCTCCTCCAATGCGCGGTGGCCCTGGTCGACGAGATGGAAGAGTAGATCCAATGACTCGTGAAAGTGGAAGCCATCTTGGGCTTCATCCGGAAGGTCGTAGGACGCCAGCTCGCCGAGTCGAGCGAGTCCGTAGCCGTCTTGGTAGGCGTCGTCATTGCTGGGCAGGATGCCCAGTTCCGGTCGTGCCTCTGCGTACAGGAGGAACAGAATGCGGTACAGGTAACGCAGTGATTCTCGGGTGAGTCGGTTGGCTAGTTCGGTGCTGTCGCCGAGTTCGCTAGGGTCGCCGTCCTGGTCGTGGATGCGGTCCAGGATCTCCTGGGCGATCAGTTCGACGGACTGCCGCAGTCCCTCCCGCAACTCCTTGGACACGCCGACGGCGTGCTTGCGGCCCTTGTCAACGAGGCTGTCCAGGAATCCGGCGGCACCGCCCTCCGTCAGCAGGGACTCCGCGCCGAACAGGGCCGAGACGGCTTCCAGCTCGCCGCCGTCGGCCGCAAGGTTGCGGTCGAGCGCGGCGTCGATGCTGACGCCAAGGAATCGGCCTTCGTGCCACGCGGTGCGGTCGGCGAGCAGCACGGCACCGCCGGCGAGCAGGAGTACGAACCTGGGCGCGTACGCGTCCTCACTGCCAAACAGGAAGGTGATGGCCTCCGCTGCGCCGGTGATCTCATTCTTGCCGTCAAGGGTGATGGGAGCGAGCAACTTCGCGCCGCCGTCCTCGACATCGGAGGCGACGAGTTCGGCGTCCGTGATCCAGCTGACGTCCAGCGCGATCAGCTCGACGCCCCCGGGACCCTTCACAGCGAAGGCGACGGGGACTCTGCGGGGCTTGTCGCTGTGCATGACCTCAAAGACGCCACGCTGGATCCTGGTATGGCTGTCGCCCCCGCGCTCTGGCGGTTCGTCTCCACGGTGGATGTAGGCGAGCGCGGCGAGTAGAGAGTCGTTGAGTTTGCGCAGCTCGGATCCGCCGAAGTCGTCCTTCTCGGTGATGCGGACCTTGGCCTTGAAGTAGTCGCGGCCCAGGCTCCTCATGCCCGATCGGGATGTGGGCTGACCGGCCCGGTCCGCTGCTGTCCAGTGTTTGCGCAGGTCAGTGAGGTCCTTGGCGAAGAGTTCGGCGAGGTAGTGGGCGGAAATGTACTCACCGCGGTTGATGATCGCTTCGAATGCCACGGTGGTCACACACCCTTCTGTTCACTGGCTGCGGCGGTGGGGGCGAGGACCCCGATCACGCGGATCATTGAGTCGCCCTGGGTGGCGAGCTGCTCGATCAGCTGCTCGACCTCTATGGCGGTGGTTTCCACCCGCTGTTCCTCGTGTTCACGCCGGACGCCGAGGGTGAGTTGCTCGAACGTTGACTGGCTCGCCTTGCGCCAGGCCGCTAGGCGCTTCTCGTACTCGTCCAGCTGTTCGATCAGCGGTTCTTCCTGGCTGCTACGCAGCTTGAGTAGGTGCTGCCGCGTGGCCTCGACCGCGCGCGGCACTAGGGCGCGCAGGGCATCGACGTCCCCGGCGAAGGGCCGGTTGAGCATTTTGGGCTTCACGCCGGCACGTTCCAGGACACCGACCAGATCGTCGTTGAACACGGGGTTGCCGTGTTCGAGTCCGGTCACGCAGGACCAGGCGAGGACAGTGGGATGGCCCTTGGCGTTGGAGTACATGCCCTGCATCAGGAACACTGGCCCTGGGACGTTGGCGGTGATGACGGGCGCGGCATTGCGCGTGAGCCGGACCAGAACCTTGTCGGTGAGCCACTCCACCACTGGGTGCTGGTCGGTGAGGTAACTGACGTCGGGCCAGCCGGAGGTCTCGCGTCGCTCCTGCTTCGTGATCGCGCCTTTGCTTCTCTCGCCGCTGCGCTCGCGGGCGCGGTCCAGGCGCTGCTGAGCGAACCCGGAATCGAAGGTGACCCTGAGCTTGTCGAGCACTCCACGCTCGTCCAGGTAGGTCTGCGGGAGGACGAGGAGTCGTCGTTGCAGTTCGCGGTCCGGGGCGAAAGAGAGCATCTCCGGGTAGTCCTTGTCCCACGCCTTCCCGATCTTCTCCTCGGGGTTGCCGTAGACCTCGTCGAGTGCCTCCTCGACGAAGGCCCGTGTCGAGGCGAAGAGCTGCGGTACTCGGTAGTGGGCTCCCGACCCGTCGACGGTGTGGTGGGCCATAAATAGATTGAAGGGATCGACCGGCTGTGCGGGGACAATCTCGTCGAACATCTTCCCGTCCGCGAGTCCCGCCTTGATCGCAGTCTCCTCCGACTCCTCGTCGCGCAGGCCGAGGATAGAGGCCGCCTCACCGAGGGTGCGATGGACCTCATCCTCGCGCTCCAGCAGTCGCCGAGAGACCAGTCGGTCTGCGGAGGGGACATCGGGATCCTCGTCCTGCCGGACCAGTAGCAAGGCACGGACCTCTGGGGACGTTGGCTGGCCGTACCGGTCGATACGACCGTTGCGCTGCTCGATGGTGATCAGTGACCAGGGCAGGTCGTAGTGGATCATCTGGTGGCACTGGCGATGCAGGTTGACACCCTCGGACGCGATGTCACCCGTGAGCAGGACACGCAGCTCGCTGTCCGCTAGGCCGAAGTCCTTTACGGTCCGCTGCTGTTCGTCGTCGGGCCGACCACCGTGCAGCTGGCGGATCGCTCCCCGTCCGTTCTCCTTGCTCACCTCGAAGCCCAGCACACCAGGCAGGGCGTTATGGAGCATCTGCAAGGTGGCCCGGCGCTCGGAGAAGACGACGACGCGCTGGTCGGAGCCCTGCCCGATCCCCATGCCTTTTAGTTCGTCGACCAGGCGGCGGAACTTGGCCGCGTCCTCCACCGTGGCCTCGCTGACGAGCTCGCCAAGCCGGCTGAGGGCCGAGCGCTCTGCGGCCCGCTGGTCACTCCTTTCCGGGTGCTCCCGGATGTCCTCGTCGATGCGCTCGATCCGGTTCTCGACTGTCTCGGCCAACGCCTTATGCGAGGAAAGGAAGGCTTTCAGGAGCGTATAAGGGAACAGCCGGGCGCCCTTGCCACTCACCGGAGCGGACTGGCCTGCCTCAGGCCTGATCCAGACGTCGTACAGCTCCTCAAAGATCTTCTGTTCCGTGCGGTTCGCGACGCAGTCGAAAGCCACCGGCGGCTTGCGGGTGGCCCACTTGTGGCCGATCTCCGCCGAGACGTCCGGGGACATCTTGTGCCGGCGGACGTAAAGGTGCTCAAGCTGGGTCTCGTCGTAGTCGCTGGTGTCGGGGATGGCGGTCGGGTCCAGCAGGCTCAGCAGCTCACCGAACGACTCACGCTGACCGTTATGGGGTGTGGCGCTGGCAAGGATAAGGGCGTCGGTTCTTGGAGCCAGCAAGCCCGCGAGCCGGTTGTTCTTAGTCCCGGTGTTGATCAGCTTGTGTGACTCGTCGACGACGACAGCGTCCCAGGCAACCTGCATGAGGTGGCTACGCCAGCGGTCGGAGCGCAGCGTGTCGATGGAGATGATCGCGCGTTTGTAGTACGAGAAGGGGTTGCGACCAGCCGGGATGTTCTGCCGGATGCGTTCGATACCGGTCGAGTCCAGGCGTACGAGGGGAATCGCGAAACGCGTCCACAGTTCGTGCTGGAACTGCTCCAGGATGTGCTTGGGCGTGACGACGAGAATGCGCTCCCCCCTGCCCCGGCGGATGAGCTCCGACAGCAGCAGGCCTACCTCCAGGGTCTTACCCAGCCCGACAGCGTCGGCGATGAGCAGCCTCGGCCGCAAGCCCCGCAGCGCTGCCCTCGCAGGCTCACGCTGGTAGGCCAGGTCATCGGCGAGGTGCGTGCCGACCGTGGCTAGCCGCTGCTCTGACAGCGGAAGCGGCGTCTTCCGGATCAGCGCGTCGATGAACAGCCGGGAGCGGCGGCACTCCGGGGAGTCGTCGACGACGAGGTCGGTGTCCTCGGGCCGCAGAGGGGTGACCCGGTCCAGGGATTCGTGGGCGAAGAAGACAGCCCGCTGGTCGCGTACGAGCGGGGAGATGCCGCGGACGTCGAGGCGCGTACCGTCGTGCGAGGTCTCGGAGACCTCGACCACCAACCAGTCCTCATCCCGTGCACGGACCTGCATTCCCGCGGCGAATTTGGCTGTGCCTGCGGCGCTGGTCACTGAGCCCTCTCCTTCGATCACTGTTGAACTGCCTCGTCGTGCCTACTGCCTGTCCCACTGAAGGCTCTGCGGAATCAGCCGCCGAAGTCGGACCGGCGGGCGCGGATCTGTCCGCGCCAGCGGTCAGCCCACGGCGCGCCTCCACTGCTGGATGCGCCTGCGGCGACAGGTTCTGCAGGCTGCGCCTTCACCGCCGGTGCCGCCAGGCCAACCAGAGGCGGCGCTGGCAGCCGAGAGGCCGGGGGCCCCCCCCCGGGTGGTTGGCGCGGGGGGCGCGTGGTGTGGCCGGCGCGGGTTCCCCCCCCGGGGCCCCTCCCCTGGGGTGAGCCGGAGCTGGCTCAGGAAGGGCAGGCGGCACCGGCGGTGCACCTTCCACCTGCAGAACGTCCGTGAGGAACGCACCAGGCAGCGGCGGGTAAAGCGGACCACTTACCGGCACCGCATGCTCCAGGAGCCGGTCCATGGCCGCCTCCAGCACGCTGTGGGCGGTAGGCCGGTCCTCCGGAGCGTAGGACAAGGTAGTGACAACCAGCTCTCGCAGGCTCTCAGGCAAGCCCGACAGGTCGGGTGGGACGTCCAGTATCCGCTGTACGGGAATGTCGGCGTAAAACGGGGGGTGCCCGGTTGCCGCATGTACCAGCGTCGCGCCCAGGCTGTAGACGTCCGCGGCCTCACTCGCCTTGCGGGAGTCCTTGGCTTGCTCCGGCGCCATGTAGACGAGAGTGCCGACCGGCGTATCGCCGGAGGTGAGCCCGGTCGCGCCTCCGACATGGCAGACGCCAAAGTCGATCACGCGAGTTCCCTGCGTGGTGACCAGCACGTTGCTGGGCTTCAGGTCACGGTGGAGCAGCCGGACAGAGTGGATGTGAATCAGCGCATCGGACAAACTCGCCGCAAGCCACCACGCCCCAAGCTCGCTCACAGCACCGTGCTGGTTCAGCAGTCCCTCGAGTGAAGGCGCGTGGACGTACTCGGTGGCGATCCAAGGCTGCTCCGCATCCGGGTCGGCATCCACGAGCGCTGCGGTGTGGAACCCACCGACACGCCGGATCGCCTCCAGTTCCTGAGCGAACCGCTGACGGAAGTACGGTTGGTCCGCCAGCGTCGGCTTGATGACCTTAATCGCCACCGGGCGGGGGCTGCGGTATCCAAGGTAAACAACGCCCATCGCTCCCTGGCCGAGACGCTGGGTCAGCCGGAAGCCCGCGATCTCTCGGGGGTCCTTCTCCCGCAGCGGCTCGAACACCATCGCCCCCCATTCGGCGACCGGGCAGGTGAACACGGAATGCGCCGGACGCGATGCGTCACACGTCAACAACGCTGAGGTTATCAGCGGCACGGGCTACGTCTTGTGCCTTATTGGATCTCTCGTGAATCCGAGGGCCAAGTTCAGCCGGGCCTCGGTGACCGCCGCCCCCGTGGAGCTCCCTTCTCGAAACACCTCGCATGCGTCACCGGGTCCAGCTTGTTGCTGCGGATCACCTTCCCGCGCCCGGGTCACCCGTCGGCGAGCAGACGGATCTGCGCGGGTCTCCACCCACCAGGCCGGCGCCGCTGCACCCACGGGTCGGTTGGGGAAGACGCATCGGTGGACGTCGTTGCGATGCTGCCCGGGCGAACAAGCATGTCGGCCGCTTTGAGGTAGGCCGCGTCGCATGTCTGGCTTCGGGCCTGTAGGGCCGAGTACTTGGCATGGCAGCGGTTGCGTGCCTCTCGGTCCTCCCCGGCGGAGGCGACTGCCTCTCTTGCCGATGTAGCCCGTTCATGTGCCGAGGCGGATACCTGCCCCAGCTGCCGCAGGCGATGCAGTGACTGCTCCCAGAGCGCATCGCCCGTCCGCATCGGCATGCCCTTCCTCGATAGCAGGGACGTTTGGCGTTGAATCCGCCCACAGCAGACGACAAATAGGCACGGACGACTGGAACGTCCTGTCGGGCCATGTCAACGTACAACACCTGCGAAAACAGCAGGTCAGCGAGGGGATAGCCCCTGGCTGACTCCATCGTCGAACGTGATGCCAACAGGCCAGGGCGCCGATCCGGTCTCACGGCGTCGTACTTCAGGAGGCTCCACTGTCCAACACCGTTCTCCGCTCGCTCCGCCTAACTTCTCCGCTCCTCTTCGCCCTGAGCGCTGCCTACGCCGTGGCTGGCCAGCAGCGCAACGACTACGGCGCTGTCGCCACGGCGCTCTGCCTCTCGGTGTGCTCGGCCGGCCTCTTCGCGGAGGACCTCCTTCAGGACGGCTACAGGCGAGACCGTGTCGTTCTTGCCTACGTTGCGACGCATCGCGGCGCTACGGCTCAGCAGACATCCGGGGCATTGGAGATTTCCGAGAGCCAGGTGTCTTTCCCGACTTACGGATGATGGTCTGGTCGCCGTGAGCGAAGAGGCTTCTGATGCAGGGCTCCGCTCCTATCGACTCGCCGAGTGAGCCGAGCATGGGTGCGCGCTGGTGTAGGGGATATCAGACGGTCCGTGAATTCGGTAATCCCAGATTCTCCGGATCATTGGATCTGTCCGTGGTGGTTGTGCTTGGCGGTGTAGCCGTGCGGACGACTGCTCGATGGCAGCTGGAGATTTCAGAGAGGATCTCCGGCGGCTTCCCCGCCCTTGATCTCTACTGAAGGAGTTCTCCTTGCAGGGCCTCACTAAGCCAACCCAGGACTCGGCACTCCGGAGCGCAACCACCATGCACCGCGCGTTTCTTGGTGTGGCGGAAGCGGCTGCCTACCTCGGTCTCTCGCCCCGGACGCTGTACGTCTGGCGTCACCGGCGTCAGGGGCCGCCAAGTTTCCGTCTGGGACCCCGCGGGCGCGTGACCTACCGGATCGACGCCATCGACGCCTGGATACGCGAGCAGGAACAGGCGGACTCCCGCTCGAATCCTGCATTGAACCCCGTGAGCGCTGCGCCGTACCGGCGCCGTGCCGACTACTCAGCAACCGCCTGAGGCCTCCAGGCCTACGGCCCGCAACCTCATAGTCGTAAGGAAGTTTTTGGCCGGCTACATCGAAGATCGATGGATAAACAAGAAGAAAGACCCTGTCACCGGCAAGCGGGAGCGATCCGCCCGCTACGGCAAAGGCACCAGGTACCGAGTCGCCAGAATTCCGGGCGTCCGTGACATGTCGTTCGACACCCTGGAGGATGCGAAAGCGTGGCTGCGCCGGGCAGGCACCGACAGTGAGCGTGGCGAGTTCGTCGATCCGCGTGACGGCTCCATCACCGTCACCGACTACGTCACCCGATATTGGAAGGCAGGCGTGCGGGGTGCGCCGGGTACGATCAAACGGGTCGACGAGCGCGTACGTCTCCACATCCTTCCGCATCTCGGCTCAGTGGCTCTGAGGGACATTTCTGCGACCGTCCTGCGGGGCTACATCGCCACACTCGAAGGCGAGTGCGCACCTCGCTACGCACGCCAGATCCTCACGTCCCTCTCGAACATCTTCGAGACGGCGATCGACGACAAGCGCCTCGTCCGCAATCCGATGCGCGCCAAGTCGGTGCGCTGGCCCAAGGTGCCGGAAGATCTGCGGGAGATCTGGCCGCTGGAGACCGCGCAGCGAGTGCGGGACGTCATCAACCCGCGCTACAGGGTTGCGGTTGTGGTCGCCCTCGGATGCGGGCTACGCCAGGGGGAGGTCTTCGGCCTCTCGCCGCTCGACGTCGACTTCGAACGCGGTGTCATCCGCGTGCGGCGCCAGGTTCAACTGCTCAACGGCCGTTTGTACTTCGCGCTGCCCAAGGGTGGGAAGACCCGTATCGTCGATATGCCTCCTTCGGTCGCGGCCGAGTTGCTCGCCCACTTCCTACAGCACCCCGCTGTTGAGGTCGAGCTGCCGTGGGGCGGTCCTGAGCCCGAGCGGGAGAAGCAGGCCTTCCCGCTCGTCCTGACCACGACGTACGGCAACGCGATCCGCGCCAACATCTTCAACGACGAGAACTGGAAGCCTGCCCTCGCGAAGGCAGGTGTCATCCCCCTTAGGGAGAAGGGGGAGCGCTGGAAGGCATCACGCAAGGACGGCTTCCACGTCCTACGGCACACCTACGCCTCGATCATCCTTGAAGCCGGCGAATCCGTCGTCACTCTTGCTCGGTGGCTCGGCCACTCCAGCCCGACCATCACCCTCGACCACTATGCCCACTTCATGCCCGAAGCTGGGGGCAAGGGGCGAGCGGCCGTCGATGCACTGCTCGGCGTAGCGCCGCAGTACGTCCCAGAGAACCTCACGGCATGAGGAAGCGGGTGGCACAGCAGGCGCTGTGCCACCCGCTTCCTCATGCCGCGGTGACGCCCCGGCGCGTAGGTGTCAGGGGATGAGGCGGCGCCGATCATGGGTTGAACGCTGGCGGGCTGGTGAGGATCTCGAAACCGACGGCTTGGCCGATCACTCGAGGCCCCGCCGTACCGCCATCCATACCGATGGCATCGTCGCCAGATCAGCCACCCGGCGCGGCAGGATTCACTCTCGGTGATGCTTCACGAGGGCGGGGTGCTTGGGGCCTGCCTGCATTAGACGTGGGGAGCGGCAGGTGACGGTGAAGCGCCTCGCTCCCCCAGCAGAGCGCATTCCCCCCAGATTCCCCCCAGGCCCCTCGGGGGAGACTTTCAAGACGTTTGCGTCTGCGAAATTGATCTGTGGGTGGGGCTGCTGTCTATAGCCAGTCACGCTTCTTGAAGATGACGTACAGGCTCACGCAGACTACTGCCATCAGCAGGATTGCGAAGGGGTAGCCGCCTGCCCACTTCAACTCCGGCATATCCTGGAAGTTCATGCCGTAGATGGTTCCCACCAGTGTGGGTGCAAACAGGATGGCGGCCCAGGAGGAGATCTTCTTGATCTCCTCGTTCTGTTCGAAGCCGGCTTCGGCCAGGGCGCGCATTTCGGCGTTCTGTTGTTGGGAGACCAGGGTGGCGTTGACCGTCAGGATTTCGGTGAGGGCCTGGCGGAAGCCGTCTACGCGTTCGCTGGTGTGGGTGACGTGGTCCGCCACGTCGCGGAGGTAGCGCTGGAGTTCCTCGTCCGTGCCGTATTTCGCGAAGCCGGCCATCAGGGCGTGGAGCATGCCGACCAGGGGGCGGGTGGCGCGCTGGAACTCGACCATTTCGCGGGAGAGTTCGTAGATGCGGCGGGAGACCGCGGGGTCGCCGCGGAAGACCTCCGTCTCGATCTCGTCGATGTCGGTCTGGACGCCCTCGACGACCGGGGCGTAGCCGTCGACCACCGTGTCGAGGATGGCGTACAGGGCGGCCTCGGGGCCGAGGGAGAGGAGTTCCGGGGTGCCCTCCATGCGGCGGCGGACGCTGGAGAGGTCCGGGGCGCCGCCGTGGCGGACCGTGATCAGGAAGTCCGGGCCGACGAAGATGTGGAGTTCGCCGAATTCGACCTCCTCCTGGGCGTCGAGGTAGCGGGCCGCGCGCAGCACGACGAAGAGGGTGTCGCCGTAGCGCTCCAGCTTGGGTCGCTGGTGGGCCTCCAGTGCGTCCTCGACGGCGAGTTCGTGGAGGTTGAACTCGGCGGCCAGGGAGTGGAGTTCGAGCTCGGTCGGGCGATGCAGGCCGATCCAGGCCATCCCGTCCGGCTCCTCGCGCAGCAGTCGGAAGGTGTCCGCCAGGGTGGCGGG
The DNA here is from genome assembly GCF_042736975.1 of Streptomyces sp. NPDC059989. Taxonomy (NCBI): domain Bacteria; kingdom Bacillati; phylum Actinomycetota; class Actinomycetes; order Kitasatosporales; family Streptomycetaceae; genus Streptomyces; species Streptomyces sp. NPDC059989. The sequence continues at coordinate 216,650 of NZ_JBHWUO010000006.1, read as the reverse complement.
GGAGGCAACCCGGCGGCCGTCGCGGTAGACGGCGGAGTCGATCACGCTGCGGTGGTCCGGGGGAGTGGGGGCGGCCGGCGCGGGCTGCGGGGCCGGCGGCTGCCCGCCCGTCGGGGGCGTGGCGGCCGGGTGGCCGGGCCGGCGCCACACCGGGCGCTTCGCGGCGGACGGCGGGGTGCGGCGGTCTGGGCGCTCCGACATCGCAGGTCAGCTCCCGGTCGAACGTCTGTTTACGGGCAAGGTGCAGGATATAGGGGAGAAAGGGGTGCGTGAGGCGGGATGAGTTTGTGAGTTGCGGACAGAGTGTGTCCGCAAGGAGGGTTAGCTTGCTGTCATGGCCTCCAGGACAACGCATCCCGTACTCGACACCCGGTCGCTGAACCGTGCCACGCTCGCCCGCCAGCTGCTCCTGAGCCGCGCCGAGATGTCCGCCGCGGACGCCGTCGGGCACCTCCTCGGCCTCCAGGCGCAGAACGTGAAGCCCCCGTACTACCAGCTCCACGCCCGGCTCGCCGGCTTCCGGCCCGCCGAGCTGGCCGGGCTCATGGAGTCCCGCGAGGTGGTTCGGATGGTCACCATGCGGTCGACCATCCATACCCATACCGCCCACGACGCGCTGACCCTGCGCCCCCTCGTCCAGCCCGCACGCGACCGCGAGGTGAACTACTTCCGCAAGGGGCTGGTGGGGGTGGACCTCGAACGGCTCGCCGACCTCGCCCGCGCCTTCGTCGAGAGCGAGCCGCGCACCATGGGCGAGATCCGCGAGGAACTGCTCAAGCACTGGCCCGACGCCGACCCGCAGTCCCTGGCCGTCGCCGCCCGCTGCCGGCTGCCGCTCGTCCAGGTCACGCCCCGCGGGGTGTGGGGGCGCAGCGGGCAGGTCCGCCTCACCACCGTCGAGACGTGGCTCGGACAGCCCGCCGGGGCGGCGCAGCCCGTGGACGACGTCGTCCTGCGCTACCTCGCCGCCTTCGGGCCCGCCTCCGTCAAGGACATGCAGGTCTGGGCAGGGCTGACCCGGTTGCGCGAGGCCTTCGAGCGGCTGCGCCCCGGCCTGGCCGTCTTCCGGGACGAGAACGGCGTGGAGCTCTTCGACCTGCCCGACGCCCCGCGGCCCGACGCGCAGACCCCGTCGCCGCCCCGCTTCCTCCCCGAATTCGACAACCTCCTGCTCTCGCACGCCGACCGCACCCGCGTGGTCGCCCCCGAGATCAAGGGGCGCACCTGGACCGGGAACCAGGCCCACTGCACGCTGCTCGTCGACGGCTTCGTCGCAGGCCTGTGGAAGGCGGAGGACGGGGGCGTGGTCACCGTGGAGCTGTTCGGGGAGGTTTCGGCGGCGCGCAAGGAGGAGATCGTCGCCGAGGGCGAACTGATGATCTCCGCGATGGGCGGTTCCGAGAGCGAGCCCGGACCCGGACGGGGCTCCGTGCGCTTCGGGCCGATTCGCCGGTGATCGGCCGCTCGGTCCTGCGCTGATCGGTCGCTCCGACGCTGAGCGGGCCGGTCCGCCGCCTGCCGCGCCGGTCCGACCCTGACCGCGCCGCCCGGGCGGTCCGTGCCAGACTGCGGGCACTCGTCACCCCCTGAAGTCGTCGTCCCGATACAGGAGAGAGCAATGCGGATTCCGATGACCGTCACGGACTTCCTCGACCGGGCGGAGCTGGGCTTCGCCTCCAGCCCCGGTGTCGTCGACGAGCCGAGTCAACCCGGCCCGCCGGTACCCGAGTCGACGTACGGGCGGCTCGGCGAGCGCGTACGGGCGTGGCAGGCGGGCTTCGACGCGCTCGGCATCCGGGAGGGCGAGCGCGTGGCGGTGGTCAGCCACAACTCGGCGCGCATGCTGGAGCTGTTGTTCGCGGTGCCCATGAGCGGCCGGATCTGCGTGCCGGTCAACTTCCGCCTCAAGCCCGAGGAGATCGAGTACGTGGTGCGCCAGAGCGGGGCCTCGGTCCTGCTCCTCGACCCCGAGTTGGACGAGGCGCTCTCCGGAATCACCGCGCGCCACCGGTTCGTTCTGGGCGAGCAGACCGACAACGAGCTGATGCGGTTCGGCATCGAGCCGCGCCCCTGGTCCCACCCGGACGAGGACGCCACCGCGACGATCAACTACACCTCGGGCACCACCGCCCGGCCCAAGGGCGTCCAGCTGACCCACCGCAACATCTGGGTCAACGGGCTCACCTTCGGGCTGCACACCCGTGTGTGGGAACGCGACGTCTACATGCACACGCTGCCGATGTTCCACTGCAACGGCTGGGGAATGCCGTACGTGATGGCCGGACTCGGCGTGAAGCAGGTGGTGCTGCGCAAGGTCGACGGCGCCGAGATCCTGCGCCGCGTCGCCGAGCACGGCGTCACGCTCATGTGCGGCGCGCCCGCCGTGTGGAACGCGGTGCTCGACGCGGCGGCCACCTGGGAGGGCGAGATCCCGGGCCGCGACCGCGCACGGATCGTGTGCGCCGGTGCCCCGCCGCCGAGCAGGACGATCCAGCGGGTGGGCGAGGAGCTGGGCTGGGAGTTCACACAGATCTACGGCCTGACCGAGACCTCGCCGCTGCTCACCTTCAACCGGGCCAGGCCCGCGGACGCCGGGCTGCCCGCCGAGGAGCGGGCGCGCAAGCTGTCCCGGGCGGGCCTGCCGGCGCTCGGGGTCAAGCTGAAGGTCTCCGGGTCCGGCGAGGTCCTGGCCCGGTCGAACGTCGTGCTCGACGGCTACTGGGACAAGCCCGAGGAGACCTCGGCGGCGCTCCGGGACGGCTGGTTCCACACCGGCGACGGCGGCACGCTCGACGAGGCCGACGGACACCTGACGATCTCCGACCGGAAGAAGGACGTGATCATCACGGGCGGCGAGAACGTGTCGTCGATCGAGGTGGAGGACACGATCTTCAGCCACCCGGCGGTCGCGGAGGTCGCCGTCATCGGCGTGCCGGACGAGAAGTGGGGCGAGACGATCAAGGCCCTCGTGGTCCTCGCCGAGGGGGCGACCGCGCAGGAGGCCGACATCATCGCCCACTGCAAGGAGCGGATGGCCGGCTACAAGGCGCCGACGACCGTCGAATTCCGCGAAGCCATCCCGCGCACGGCCACCGGCAAGATCCAGAAGTTCAAGCTGCGGGAGCCGTACTGGTCGGGCCTGGACCGCGAGGTCAACTGACACGGGCGGCCCCGTCGGCCGCCCGGCGCGCATGGCGCCGGTCGGCCGCCCGGCACCCGCCGGTCGGCCGCCCCGCAGCAGCCCGTCAGCCGCCCGGCGCCACGTGCGCCGGGCGCTGCCGTACGGGCTACGGACCCGCCTACGCGCTCAGGAGCGCCTCGATCGCGGCGACGACCTCGGGGGACTCGGGCTCGGTGCGCGGGCGGAAGCGGGCCACGACCTCGCCGGCGGGGGAGATCAGGAACTTCTCGAAGTTCCACTGGATGTCCCCGGCCTCGCCCTCGGCGTCCGGGACCTTCACGAGCTCCTGGTAGAGGGGGTGCCGGTTCTCGCCGTTGACCTCGGACTTCTCCAGCATCGGGAAGGTGACGCCGAAGCCGGCCGCGCAGAAGGTCTGGATGTCGTCGGCGCTGCCGGGCTCCTGCCCGCCGAACTGGTTGCAGGGCACGCCGATGACGGTGAAGCCCTTCTCCTCGTACTTGAACTGCAGCCGGGCCAGCCCCGAGTACTGAGGGGTGAGCCCGCACTGCGAGGCGGTGTTCACCAGCAGGATCGCCTTGCCCTTGTGGGCCCCGAGGCTGGTGGGCTCGTCGGACAGCGTGGTCAGGGGGATGTCGTACAGGCTCATCGGGCTCTCCTGGCAGGAAGGGCAACGGCTGGCAAGCAGCGGATAACGCCTCCGAGCGTAGGCGATGCGCGGACGGACATCTTTGGGGCGCCTAGGCCCCGCTGCCGATGAGCTCGTCCGCCGGGTCGTTGACCGGCTGCGGCATGCCCGTGAGGTCCATGACGAACAGGGGTATCCCCAGGTCGTCCGCGCGGGTGCGGGCGTCCTCCGTGTACCCGGCCAGGGAGAAGTAGACGCTGGTCGCGGAGGCTGTGAGTCCGTTCAGCCAGACGCACTCCACCGCACGCAGCCCGGCCGGCGCGGTGGTCGGGTCCACCTGAGCCACCAGCCCCGGAGCCCGCAGGTCCACGGCCGCCGAGGGGATCGGGCGCCCGTCGGGCTGCCGTACGTCCTGGAAGCCGAGCCAGCGCAGGTACAGCGCGGCGGTGGCCACCGCGTCCCGGGCCGTACGGATGGTCACCGGCCGGAACGCGGGGCGGGGCACCGGCGCGGTCGGCGGGAGCGGTATGTGCGCCGGCCGGGCGTCGCGCCGCGCGTCCGGCGGGGCGTCCCGACGGGCGTCCGGACCGCCCTCGGGCCGGGCCGCCGCCGCGGGGTCCGGCCCGGCGTCAGCCCCCGGCTCCGGGGCGGACCCCGCAGGACGTGCAGGACGCGCCGGACCCGCCCCGGGCACCCCCTCCACCGGGTGGACCGGAAGCCGCACCACCGTCCCGCACGATCCGCACCCCAGCTCGGGATGCGGCCACTCGCTCTCCCGCCCGCAGGACGTGCAGCGCACCGCCACCCAGCTGTCCGACCAGGTCCGGTGGGTCAGCGGAACGGGCGGCGCCGCCAGGTCCAGCGGTGGGTGGACCGGACTCCCGCAGGCACAGGGGAAGACCGGGGCGGTGTAGCCGTTCTCGCGCAGGCACGCCGGGCAGCGCACCGGTACCGCTTCCGCCATGAGACCTGGACCCCCTCCGTCGCTGTGCGTAGGTACATGCTCCACCACCGGCCACCGCCGGGGCGAGCGTGCCCGCGGATTCACGCCGATCCGCCCCCGGCGCCCCGGACATTTGTGCAACTCGTCGAACGAGATGTGGCTTTTGGTGGTTTCCGGGGTGCCGTACCGCCTTGACGTGCGCGAGGTCGCCGCTTAGCTTGTTCCGTATAGCAGAACAAAACTTCCGGATGACGGAAAAGTCTGACCGCCAGACCCGCAGGAGACCCTGATGCCTCGTATGACAGCCGCCGCCGCTGCAGTTGAGATCCTCAAGCTCGAGGGTGTCGAACAAGCGTTCGGCGTGCCCGGTGCTGCGATCAACCCGTTCTACCGCGAGCTCAAGAACGTGGGCGGCATCAAGCACACGCTGGCCCGCCACGTCGAGGGCGCCTCGCACATGGCCGAGGGTTACACCCGTGCCAAGGCGGGCAACATCGGTGTCTGCATCGGTACCTCGGGCCCGGCCGGCACCGACATGATCACCGGCCTGTACTCCGCGATCGCGGACTCGATCCCGATCCTGTGCATCACCGGTCAGGCTCCGGTCTCGAAGCTCCACAAGGAGGACTTCCAGGCCGTCGACATCGCCTCGATCGCCAAGCCGGTCACCAAGAAGGCCACGACCGTCCTGGAGGCCGCACAGGTCCCGGGCGTGTTCCAGGAGGCCTTCCACCTGATGCGCTCCGGCCGTCCGGGCCCGGTCCTGATCGACCTCCCGATCGACGTCCAGCTGACCGAGATCGAGTTCGACCCCGAGACCTACTCGCCGCTGCCGGTCTACAAGCCGACCGCCAGCCGCGCCCAGGCCCGCAAGGCCCTGCAGTTCCTGCTCGAGTCCGAGCGTCCGCTGATCGTCGCCGGTGGCGGCATCATCAACGCCGACGCCTCCGACCTGCTGGTCGAGTTCGCCGAGCTGACGAACGTCCCGGTTATCTCCACCCTCATGGGCTGGGGCGTCATCCCGGACGACCACGAGCTGGCCGCCGGCATGGTCGGTGTCCAGACCTCGCACCGCTACGGCAACGCGACGTTCCTCGAGTCGGACTTCGTCTTCGGCATCGGCAACCGCTGGGCCAACCGTCACACCGGTTACAACCTCGAGGCCTACACCAAGGGCCGCAAGTTCGTCCACGTCGACATCGAGCCGACCCAGATCGGCAAGATCTTCGCCCCGGACTTCGGCATCGCCTCGGACGCCAAGGCGGCCCTGGAGCTCTTCGTCGAGATCGCCAAGGAGCTCAAGGCCGAGGGCAAGCTGCCGGACTTCTCCGCCTGGGCCGAGTCCGCCCAGGAGCGCAAGGCCACCCTGCAGCGCCGTACGCACTTCGACAACATCCCCATGAAGCCGCAGCGCGTCTACGAGGAGATGAACAAGGCCTTCGGCCCGGAGACCCGCTACGTCACCACCATCGGTCTGTCCCAGATCGCCGGTGCGCAGATGCTGCACGTCTACAAGCCGCGCAACTGGATCAACTGCGGCCAGGCCGGCCCGCTCGGCTGGACCATCCCGGCCGCCATCGGTGCCGCCACCGCGGACCCGGAGACCCCGATCGTCGCGCTCTCGGGCGACTACGACTTCCAGTTCATGATCGAAGAGCTGGCCGTCGCCGCGCAGCACAAGGTCCCGTACGTCCACGTCCTGGTGAACAACGCCTACCTGGGCCTGATCCGTCAGGCGCAGGGCGGCCTCGGCATCAACTTCGAGGTCAACCTCGAGTTCGAGAACATCAACACCCCCGAGCTGGGTGTCTACGGTGTCGACCACGTCAAGGTCGCCGAGGGCCTGGGCGTCAAGGCGATCCGCGTCACCGACCCGAACGAGCTGGGCGCCGCCTTCGAGCAGGCCAAGAAGCTGGCCCAGGAGTTCCAGGTCCCGGTCGTCGTCGAGGCCATCCTGGAGCGCGTCACCAACATCTCGATGAGCAAGACGGTCGACATGAGCGACGTCACCGAGTTCGAAGAGCTCGCGACCGAGCCGGGCCACGCCCCGACCGCGATCAAGGCCCTCAAGGTCTGATCCTCCGCAGCACACGGCGGCCCCCGTCCCTCCGCGAGGAGGGGCGGGGGCCGTTCCGCGTTGCCCGGCGGGTGGCCCGTTCCGCGTTGTCGGGCGGGTGGTCGTTCCTCGTTGTCGGGGGCGGGTGGCCCGGTCCCGCGGGCGCGCGGGCGCCTGCCGCGCTATTCGGGGCGGGGGCCGAGCTCCGCGTCCACGGCGCCGGTCAGCAGCTCGCGGGCCCGCTCCAGGCTCAGGGAGCCGCTCAGCCAGCGCTCGCTCAGCCCCTCCACCAGGGCGGTGAGCCGCTCGGCGGCGTCCAGGGGTGTGACGTGCAGGTCGGCGAGGCCGGCCGCTTGGGCGTCGGAGATGGACTCCGCCGTGTCCTGGGACCAGGAGCGGGTGGACTCGGCCAGGGTCGCGCGCAGGTCGGCGTCGAAGATGGCGCTGGCCCGCAGCTCACCCCAGGCGGTGCTGTTCTCGCGTACCCGGGGGGTGTCCTGGAGCTCGCTCAGCAGCAGTTGGAGCAGGGCGCCGCGGGCGTCGTCGGTGCCCTTCAGGGCCTCGTCGGTGTAGCCGGTGGCGCGGTCGCTGATGAAGGCGAGGGTGCGCTGGATCAGGCCGGCGCGGTCTTTGAAGTGGTAGTAGATCAGCGCGGTCGACACCCCGGCCTCGGCCGCGAGCTCCTCGACGCGCAGGCCTCTGACGCCGTTGCGGGCGATGACGCGTACGGCTGCTTCCAAGATCAACGCCTGGCGATCGGCCACTCTCGTTCGCACCTTTCGGCTGGACATCCCTTGACTGAGCTTTCAGTCAGGGCACACGATAGCTCCCATCCGACACCCTGACTCGATTTTCAGGTTCCATCATTCTGACTGAAATTTCAGTCAGGATGCTGCCCAAGGACGACCGCCCCACCGCACCCCAGGAGCACCGCGCATGACGACGTACGAACTCCTCACCTCCTACGGCTCCCCCCTCGGCTCCCCGGCCCGCCTGGAGCCCGCCGAGCGCGGCCTGCTCCGCGTCGGCCTCGTCCAGACGCGCTGGTACGCCGACGCGAGCGAGCACGACGACCGCCTGCGCGAGGGCGTGGCCCTCGCCGCCGGCCAGGGCGCCAAGGTGGTCTGCCTCCCCGAGCTGACCCGCAGCCCGTACTTCTGCAACACCGACGACCCGATGGCGCACGGCGCCGCCCGCCACCTGGAGGACCTGGAGGACGGCCCCACCGTCCGCCTCGCCGCCGAGCTCGCCACCGGCCTCGGCATCACCGTCCACGCGTCCCTCTACGAGCGCGCGCAGGACGGCGGCCTGGGCTACAACACCGCCGTCTGCGTGGACCCGGACGGCAAGCTGATCGCCCGCACCCGGAAGAACCACATCCCCGCCTTCCCCGGCTACCGCGAGGACCTCTGCTTCCGCCCCGGCGACAGCGGGTTCCCGGTGGTCTCCCACGAAGGCGCCCGCTTCGGCTTCCCCACCTGCTGGGACGAGTGGTTCCCCGAACTGGCCCGCGCCTACGGCCTGCACGGCGCCGAGATCCTCGTCCACCCCACCGCGATCGGCTCCGAGGTGGACCTGCCGGACTTCGACACCCGGCCCCTGTGGGAGCACGCCATCAGCGCCAACGGCCTCGCGAACGCCCTCTTCATGATCGTGCCCAACCGCGTCGGCACCGAGGGCCGCTCCACCTTCTACGGCTCGTCCTTCATCTCCGACCCCTACGGCCGGGTCATGCTCCGCGCGCCCCGCGACCGCCCCGCCGTCCTCGTCGCCGACCTCGACCTCGACCAGCGCCGCGACTGGCTGGAGTTCGGCCTGATGCGGACCCGCCGCCCCGAGCTGTACGGACAGCTCACCGAACCGCTCACCCGCTGACCTGCCTCCGGCCTGCCTGGCCTGCCTCCGACCTCCCTCCAAGAAGGGCGGACACGACAAAGCGCCGAGTCACGGGACCGTCCGTGACTCGGCGCTCTGGTTGTTACCGCCCGACGGAGCGAGGCTGGCGCGACAGGACGTTCGCACCGCCGGGCGGAGTCGGAGGGGAGGTGTGCTCCTCCTCGTACAGGGGGCTCTGTGCGTAGCCCCTGTACAAAGAGGAGTGGCTGGGACCGTGGCGGTCGGCGACGAGAACTCCGGCTTCGTCTCCCTCAGGTCAAGAGACGGGCCTCGGAACCCATTACCACCGCACTGGCTCGCACGCCCGCCACGGTCCTCGTCCTGCCCTCACTGCGTACCACCCCTCATCCGGGTAAGCAGCTCGGGCTAGTACCCGGAGCCTGACCTCCCGTCAGGCCCCCGGTACGGCTGTGTGGCTCAGGCGTCGCGCAGGGCGCGGACGGCCTCCTCGACGCGGCGGCCGTAGTCGGCGTCCGCGGCGTGGAAGTGAGCCAGGTTCTTCTCGATGACGTCCTCGAGGGTGACCTGAGACAGGCCGCCGGCGATGTTCGCCACCAGACGCTGCTTCTCGGCCTCCGACATCAGGCGGTAGAGCTCACCGGCCTGGAAGAAGTCGTCGTCCTTGGTGTGGGCCGGGGCCTCGTGGGTGCCCGTGTAGCCGGAGACGGCCTTCGGGGCGCCCAGCGCCAGACCGGTCTCGGCCGGACCCTGGTACGAGTTGGGCTCGTAGTTCTTGTCGTGGCGCGAGCCGTTGCGCAGCGCCATGACACCGTCGCGGCCGTAGTTCTCGGCCTTCGTCGCCTTCGGGGCGTTGACCGGCAGCAGGGTGTGGTTCACACCGAGGCGGTAGCGCTGGGCGTCGGCGTACGCGAAGAGACGGCCCTGGAGCATCTTGTCCGGCGAGGCGGTGATGCCCGGGACGAAGTTGTTCGGGGAGAAGGCGGACTGCTCGACCTCGGCGAAGACGTTGTCCGGGTTGCGGTCGAGGACCAGGCGGCCCACGCGCTGCAGCGGGTAGTCGCTGTGCGGCCACACCTTGGTGAGGTCGAACGGGTTGAAGCGGTAGTCCGCGGCCTCGGCGGCGGGCATGATCTGGACGTAGAGGGTCCAGCTCGGGTTCACGCCGCGCTCGATCGCCTGCAGCAGGTCGGTCTGGTGCGAGTTGGCGTCCTTGCCGACGAGCTCGGCGGCCTGGTCGCCCGACAGGCAGCGGATGCCCTGGTTCGTCTTGAAGTGGTACTTGACGAAGAAGGCCTCGCCCTGCTCGTTGGTCCACTGGTACGTGTGGGAGCCGTAGCCGTTCATGTGACGGTACGACGCCGGGATACCGCGGTCACCCATGAGCCAGGTGATCTGGTGCGTCGCCTCGGGGGCGTGCGCCCAGAAGTCCCAGACGTTGTCCGGCTCCTGCTTGCCCGTGAAGGGGTCGCGCTTCTGGGAGTGGATGAAGTCGGGGAACTTGATCGGGTCCTTGATGAAGAACACCGGGGTGTTGTTGCCGACGAGGTCGTAGTTGCCCTCTTCGGTGTAGAACTTCAGCGCGAAGCCGCGCGGGTCGCGGACCGCGTCCGCGCCACCCAGCGAGTCGGCCACGGTGGAGAACCGCAGGAAGGTCTCGGTCTTCTTGCCGACCGTGTTCAGGAACGCGGCGCTCGTGTACGCGGTGACGTCGTCGGTCACCTCGAAGTGGCCGTACGCGGCCGAGCCGCGGGCGTGCACCACACGCTCCGGGATGCGCTCACGGTTGAAGCGGGCAAGCTTCTCAAGGAGCTGCTGGTCCTGGACCAGGAGCGGGCCACCGACGCCGGCGGTGGCGGAGTTCTGGTTGTCGGCGACCGGGGCGCCGGACTCGGTCGTCAGCGTGCGCTTCGACATGGTGACCTTCCGTACGGGTAACTGCTGACGGAAAGTGTCTTCCGCCATGCGGAGCCTAATTTCGGCGAGAACTAAACGTCAACAGTTTGTTGAACAAAGATGGGGAGAGGTAATCCGGACGGTGCCGGCGCTTGGGCGCGACAGGACAGGTGTCAGCACCGGCACCATCCGGAAACTCAGGCCCCCGTGAGGGGGAGGGGCGGCCCGGGGGAGCGGGCCGCGGGGGATCAGATCTGGGCGCCGGAGAGGCGCTCGACCGCGCGGAGCAGCGCGGAGTGGTCCAGGCCGCCGTCACCCTGGGCGCGCAGCGAGGCGACCAGCTGGGCGACGACCGCACCGACCGGAAGGGCGGCACCGACGTTGCGGGCGGCGTCGGTGACGATGCCCATGTCCTTGTGGTGCAGGTCGATCCGGAAACCGGGCTTGAAGTCGCGGTTCAGGAAGTTGTCCTTCTTGCGGGTCAGGACCGTGGAGCCGGCCAGACCGCCGTTGAGGACGTCCAGGGCGGCCTGGAGGTTCACGCCCGACTTCTCGAGGAAGACGACGGCCTCGGCGCACGCCTGGATGTTCACCGCGACGATGAGCTGGTTGGCGGCCTTCACCGTCTGGCCGGAGCCGTGCGGGCCGCAGAGCACGATGGTCTTGCCGAGGGTCTCGAGGACCGGCAGGGCCTCGTCGAAGTCGGCCTGCTCGCCACCCACCATGATCGACAGGACGGCCTCGATGGCGCCGGCCTCGCCGCCGGACACCGGGGCGTCGATGACGCGGATGCCCTTCTCGGCGGCGTTCTTCGCCAGGTCGATGGAGGTCTGCGGGGTGATCGAGGACATGTCCACGATCAGCGCGCCGGACTTGGCGTTCTCGAGGATGCCGTTCTCACCGTAGGAGATGGCCTCGACCTGCGGGGAGGCGGGCACCATCGTGATGATGACGTCGGCGTCCTTGACGGCCTCGGCGATCGAGCCGGCCGCGCTGCCGCCGGCGGCGGCCAGGCGGTCCAGCTTGTCCTGCTCCAGGGTGAAACCGGTGACCGAGTAGCCGGCCTTCAGGAGGTTCTCGGCCATGGGGGAGCCCATGATGCCGAGACCGATCCACGCGATCTTGGGGAGGTTGCTCATGATGAGGGTCCTTCTCTTAATGCTTTGTACGAAAAGTTCGTGACGTGCCTGGCTGATCGCCTGGACTTTGTCCGCCTACTTCGCGGCGCGGGCCTCGGCCGGCAGCCACGCGAAGGACGCGGCGGCGTCGGCGGCCTTGTACTCCAGGCCTACGTAGCCCTCGTATCCGGCCTTCTTCAGCTGGTCGAGCAGCTCCTCGAGGGGCAGCTCGCCGGTGCCGGGGGCACCTCGGCCGGGCTTGTCCGCGATCTGGACGTGACCGGTCTTGGCGGCGTACTTTTCGATGACCTCGGAGAGGTCCTCATCGTTCATCGCCAGGTGGTACAGGTCGAGCAGGAACTTGGCGTTCCCGAGGCCGGTGGCCTCGTTCACCTTGTCCACTACCTCGATGCCGGCCGGGGCGCTCACCAGCGGGTAGAGCGGCGACTCGGGCTTGTTGAGGGTCTCGATCAGGAGGATCGCGCCGACGCGGTCCGCGGCCTGAGCCGCCACGACCAGGTTCTTCAGCGCGAGCTCGTCCTGGACGGCCGGGTCCACACCCTCGACGCGGTTGCCGTAGAGGGCGTTCAGCGCCTTGCAGCCGACCGAGGCCGCGAAGTCGGCGGCCACGTTGATGTTGGCGTTGAAGCGCTCCGACTCCTCACCGGGAACCGAAACCGCGCCGCGGTCCGGGCCCGGCAGCTGGCCGGCGTAGAAGTTCAGGCCCACCAGCTGGGTGCCGGCGTCCTCAAGAGCCTTCTTGAGGGCGTCGAGCTCCTCCTGGGCGGGAGTGGGGGTCTCGATCCAGGGCCACCACAGCTCGACCGCCGTGAAGCCGGCCGCGGCGGCAGCCGCGGGGCGCTCCAGGAGCGGGAGTTCCGTGAAGAGGATCGAAAGGTTTACATCGAAGCGCTGGTCCGTGTATCCCATGAGGGGTGTGCGCTCCTTCCGTATTGCGGAAGTTAGTTTCTGCTTGATGGAAGACTGCATGGAGGTTCGCGCAGCTGTCAAGTACGGACTCCCGAAAAGCCCCGACTGCCCGGTAGCTTGGCAAGCGTGCGATTGAGAGTGGAGTTCACGACCGAGCCCTTCGATCTCGAAGAGGCCCCCGCCCATGCCGTGGCCGCTCGCGAGGTCATCCAGAAGGCCCAGCTGGACGCGGTGGATGTGGGCCCGTTCGGCAACACCGCGGAGGGTGAGGCCGACCGGGTGCTGGCGGCGGTGGGCGCGCTGCTGCGCGATTCCCTGGAGGCCGGCGCCACGCGCGTGTCGCTCCAGGTCAATGTGCTCGGGGAGGACATGCCGTGACCGAGCCCCGCGACCACCCCTTCGTCACCGCGGTCAAGCCGCTGGTGGACGCCATGGGCGGTGAGCTGATGGATCCGGCCCTGGCGCAGCCCGACGACGTCGTGCTCAGCTGGGAGGGGCAGGACCTGCTGGCCGTGCGACTGCCGCAGCTCTCGGATTCGCTGGACCACATCCTGGCGGCGCTGGAGCGCCGGCACGGCGTACCGTTGTCCCAGCTCGACCGGAAGGCCAAGCAGGACGTCGTGCGGATACTCGAGGCGCGGGGCGCCTTCTCCGTGCGGCATGGCGTGGAAACGGTGGCGAGCGCCCTGGGTGTAAGCCGCTTCACGGTCTACAACTACCTGAACCGGGAAAATCAGAACAAGACCACCCAAGGGTGAAGCCAAGCGTGCATGAAGGCTGACCCACAGTGACGAGCCGCCGCCCAATTCATCCGGGCGGCGGCTTTTGTGTACGGGAAGTTTCAACAAAGTGTTGACGCCGTGTTGTCGAGGGCGTTAGCTATGCGCAGCCCGTCAAAGCAACAACAGGCCACGGAGGCCTACCGTGACTTCGAGTCCGACCCCGGGTCTCACCCGGTTCAACGCCTTGGACGACAGCGCGGCCACGGCCGAGCTGCACGAGGTGTGCGCCAGCTCGGCATGGGGGAGCAAGCTGCTCGCCCAGCGCCCCTTCACCAGCGCAGAGTCCCTGTTCGCCGCGAACGAGGCCGCCATGGCGGAGCTCACCGCGGAGGACCTGGGCGAAGCGATGGGAGGCCACGCGCCGATCGGCCGGCCGAAGCCGGGAGACCCGACCTCCGCCCGCGAGCAGCGTGGCATGGCCGGTGCCTCGGAGGAGCTCAAGAACGAACTCCTCGAACTGAACCTGGCGTACCAGGAGAAGTTCGGCCACGTCTTCCTCATCTGTGCCACCGGTGCGACCGGTGAGTTCATGCGGGACGCGGTCAAGGTCCGGATCGACAACTCGCCGGAGCAGGAGCGAGAGATCGCTCGCGGTGAACTTGTCAAGATCAACAAGATCCGCCTGACCCGACTCGTAGAAGGAGAGTGAGCATGAGCACTGAGACCACCGCGTCGGTGTCCACGCACATCCTGGACACCAGCATCGGCAAGCCCGCCGAGGGCGTCGCCATCTCCCTGTCGGCCCGTACGGGACTCGACGGTGAGTGGGCGGCCCTGGGCGGCTCCGCCACCGATGCGGACGGGCGCTGCAAGGACCTGCCGGCCCTGCCGGAGGGCACCACCCACGTGCGTCTCGACTTCGAGACCGAGACGTACTTCTCCAAGAAGCAAGCCGAGGCGCAGCAGGACGCCCCCCGCGTAAGGGACAGCGGTGCGTTCTTCCCCGAGGTCACCATCACCTTTGCGGTGAACCCGGGCGAGCATTACCACGTACCGCTGCTGCTCAACCCGTTCGGCTACTCCGTTTACCGAGGGAGCTAGCATGGCCACGATTCTGGGCCAGAACCAGTACGGCAAAGCAGAGAACCGCGTCGTCAAGATCACGCGGGACGGCGACACGCACCACATCAAGGACCTGAACGTCTCGGTCGCCCTCTCCGGCGACATGGACGACGTCCACTACTCCGGCTCGAACGCCAACGTGCTGCCGACGGACACCACCAAGAACACGGTGTACGCGTTCGCCAAGGAGTACGGCATCGAGTCCGCCGAGCAGTTCGGCATCCACCTGGCGCGCTGGTTCGTCAACAGTCAGGAGCCGATCCAGAAGGCCCGCATCCGGATCGAGGAGTACTCCTGGTCCCGGATCGCGACCTCGGACGCGAACTCCAAGTTCATCGGCTCGGACGAGGTGAACCACTCCTTCGTCCGCGAGGGCATGGAGACCCGCGTCACCCAGATCACGTACGACGGTCAGAACTGGGAGGTCATCTCCGGCCTCAAGGACCTGGTCGTCATGAACTCCACGAACTCCGAGTTCTGGGGTTACGTGAAGGACAAGTACACGACGCTGAAGGAGGCCTACGACCGCATCCTGGCCACCCAGGTGTCGGCTCGCTGGCGCTTCAACTGGTCGGACGACGAGCAGCGGATGCCCAACTGGGAGAAGTCCTACGCCGAGACCAAGAAGCACATGCTTCAGGCCTTCGCGGAGACCTACTCCCTGTCGCTGCAGCAGACCCTGTACCAGATGGGTTCGCGCATCATCAACCACCGTTCGGAGATCGACGAGGTCCGCTTCTCGCTCCCGAACAAGCACCACTTCCTCGTCGACCTTGAGCCGTTCGGGCTCAAGAACGACAACGAGGTGTACTTCGCCGCGGACCGCCCGTACGGTCTGATCGAGGCCACTGTTCTCCGGGACGGCGTCGACGCCCGTATCCCCGTGGACATGACCAACCTCTGAGTCGCGGCACGCGCGTCCCGGGGCTCCGCAGTGGCCCCGGGGCGCGACACCCCACAACTTCCTGAATCGGCACCCGGACGCACGAGCGGGGCGGCAGTACTGTCAGCTGTCAAGGCCCCCGGCTCCGGCACTCAAATCCCCTGGGTCTTGCCGTGCCCGTACCGCCACTGAAAGCACGAGGAAGTCCCATGGCAGCATCGGCAGCCCATGACAGCGCCGTAGAGCGCATCGTCATCGAAAACTGTGCGATTGCAACCGTTGACGCGAACGACACCGAGTACGCCTCGGGTCACATCGTCGTCGCCGGCAACAAGATCGAGTCCATCGGTGCGGGCAAGGCCCCCGAGAACCTCGAGAACGTCGTCCGCCGCATCGACGGCACCGGGCACCTCGTGACCCCCGGTCTGGTCAACACGCACCACCACTTCTACCAGTGGATCACGCGTGGCCTGGCCACCGACCACAACCTCTTCAACTGGCTCGTCGCCCTGTACCCGACGTGGGCGCGCATCGACGAGCAGATGGCCTACACGGCCGCCCAGGGCTCCCTCGCCGCGATGGCCCGTGGCGGTGTCACCACCGCGATGGACCACCACTACGTCTACCCCAAGGGTTCGGGCGACCTCTCCGGCTCGATCATCCGCGCCGCCTCCGAGATGGGCGTCCGCTTCACCCTCGCCCGCGGTTCCATGGACCGCAGCGAGAAGGACGGCGGCCTGCCGCCGGACCACGCGGTCGAGACCCTCGAGGGTGCCCTCGCGGACACCGAGGCGACCGTGAAGAAGTACCACGACGCCTCCTTCGACGCGATGACCCAGGTCGCCGTCGCCCCGTGCTCCCCCTTCTCGGTCTCCACCGAGCTGCTGAAGCAGGGCGCCGAGCTGGCCCGCCGCCTGGGTGTGCGCATGCACACGCACGGCTCGGAGACCGTCGAGGAAGAGAAGTTCTGCCACGAGCTCTTCGGCATGGGCCCGACCGACTACTTCGAGTCGACCGGCTGGCTCGGCGAGGACGTGTGGATGGCGCACAGCGTCCACATGAACGACTCCGACATCGCCGCGTTCGCCCGTACCAAGACCGGTGTCGCGCACTGCCCGTCCTCCAACGCCCGTCTGGCCGCCGGCATCGCCCGCGTCCCGGACATGCTGGCCGCCGGTGTCCCGGTCGGCCTCGGCGTGGACGGCACCGCCTCCAACGAGTCCGGTGAGCTGCACACCGAGCTGCGCAACGCGCTGCTGATCAACCGCCTGAACCCGGTCCACCGCGAGCGCGCCCTCAACGCGCGCCAGGCCCTGCGCCTCGGCACCTACGGCGGCGCCCAGGTCCTCGGCCGCGCCGACAACATCGGCTCGCTCGAGGTCGGCAAGTGCGCCGACCTGGTGCTGTGGAACCTGAACACCTTCCTGCACTCCTCGATCGCCGACCCGGTCACCGCGCTGGTCTTCGGTGCGGCCGCCCCGGTGACCGCGTCGTTCGTCAACGGCAAGCAGATCGTCGAGAACAACCGCCTGCTCTTCGCCGACGAGGACGCCATCGCCGTGTCCACGCGCGAAGAGGCCCAGCGCCTCGCGCGCATCACCGCGCAGGGCTGATCCCCTCGGAGTCCGGCCGGGGGGGACGGCCCCCGGTCGGCAGCCGCGGACCCGAGCGGGGTCCGTCGGCAGCCGTTCCCGGGAAGCGCCTGAGGACCATCCGAGGGCGCGCCCGGGAGCGGTGACTCGTGACACTCGTGCCATGGGCGCCGCAGTCATCTCCTCGCGCCACTGCCACGGCACCACCAGCTTCGGGAACGTTGAAGCACAGCGTTGAAGCACAGCTTTGAAGCGAAGCGCGGAACCGGTTTGGGCGAATCGTTTCTGCATTCCTTCGGCACCCCTTGGGACAAGCAGTCGCACCACCCACAACTCCATACAGGCTCGACTCGCACAGCTTTCGCACCACCTCCAAGACACCACGTCCCTGCCGACGTGTTCAACCGAGCGGAGGAAGCCGTGGCCAATACGCCCAGCTTTCGCAAAGACGCAGTCGCAGTACCGGAGGAGAAGCACCCGGTCGACGAGACCTTGCCTCCTCTGAAGATGTTCACGAGCGGCCTCCAACACGTGGCCGCCATGTACGCGGGCGTCGTCGCCCCGCCCATGATCGTGGGCCCGGCCGTCGGTCTCTCGGCCACCGAGACCGCCTTCCTGATGGGCGCCTCGCTCTTCACCGCAGGGCTCGCCACCCTCCTCCAGACCCTCGGGTTCTGGAAGATCGGCGCCAAACTCCCCTTCGTCAACGGCGTCTCCTTCGCCGGCGTGACCCCGATGATCGCCATCGGAAAGGGTGAGGGGGACAACGCCATTCCCATCATCTTCGGCGCGATCATCGTTGCCGGAGTCCTCGGCTTCTTCGCCGCCCCCTACTTCGGCAAGCTCGTCCGGTTCTTCCCACCGGTCGTCACGGGTACGGTCATCACCCTGATCGGCGTCTCGCTCCTGCCCGTCGCCTTCAACTGGTCGCAGGGCGGGAACAGCACCGCCACCGACTACGGCTCGATGAAGAACATCGGCATGGCCGCCGTCACGCTCGTGATCGTCCTGCTGATGCGCAAGTTCCTGCGCGGCTTCCTCCAGCAGATCTCCATCCTGCTCGGCCTGGTCGCGGGCACGCTCATAGCCCTCCCGCTGGGCATGACCAGCTTCGACGCCGTCAAGAACGCCTCGGTGGTCGGCTTCCCGACCCCGTTCCACTTCGGCGCCCCGCAGTTCCAGGTCGCCGCCATCATCTCGATGTGCATCGTCATGCTCGTCTGCATGACCGAGTCCACCGCCGACATCCTGGCGCTGGGCAAGATCGTGGGCCGCCCGGCGGACGCGAAGACCATCGAGGGCGGGCTGCGTGCGGACACCCTCGGCAGCGCGCTCAGCCCGCTGTTCAACGGCTTCATGTGCAGCGCCTTCGCCCAGAACATCGGGCTCGTCGCCATGACCAAGGTCCGCAGCCGGTTCGTCGTCGCGGCCGGCGGCGGCATCCTGATCCTGCTGGGCCTGTGCCCGATGGCGGCCTCCGTCATCGGCGTGGTCCCGCTGCCGGTCCTCGGCGGCGCCGGCATCGTCCTCTTCGGGTCGGTCGCGGCCAGCGGCATCCAGACCCTGGCGGGCGCGGCCATGGAGAAGGGGGAGAACGCCCTGATCGTCGCCGCTTCCGTGGGCATCGGCTTGATTCCGATCGCCGCGCCGGACTTCTACCACGCCTTCCCGAAGGACCTGCTGGTCGTCCTCGACTCCGGCATCAGCACCGGCTGCGTGGTGGCGATCCTGCTGAACCTCGCCTTCAACCACCTCGGTGCCCGGAAGGACACGGCCTCCGCGGCCGGCCCGGAGCCGGTGCCGGTGCACTGACCCGGCCCCGTCCGGACCCTTCACGGCGGTGCGCACGCCACCCACTGCGGGGGGTGGGGGGGCCCCCCCCCGGGGGTACCCCCGCGGGGGGCCCCGGCCCCCCGCTAACCCGGGGCACCCGCGCGCCCGCCCCGGCGGCCCGTCCCGGCGAACTCGACGCCGGGACCGCCGAAC
>NZ_JBHWUO010000006.1:67433-197771 GCF_042736975.1 Streptomyces sp. NPDC059989 | reverse complement strand
CTCCCCCCCGCGCCGCCCCCCCCCCCCCTGCCGGGGGGGGCGCCCCCCCCACCGCCGTGCCGTATTTCCGGGGTGACGTGCCGGGGGCGGGCACCCTCGCGGGTGCCCGCCCTGGTTGTGCCGCCGATGATCTCGCGGCCGGTCTCAAGCCCTCGCCGTGGCGATCAGAAGGGCAGCTCGAACGGCAGCGGGAACGGGAACGGGATCGGGGGCAGGGGGATGGGGATGGGGAGCTTCGGAGGCTTGGGGATCGGGGGCAGGGGGATCGGGATGGGGAGCTTGGGCGGCTTGGGGATGGGGGGCAGGGGGATCGGGATGGGGATCTTCGGGGGTGCCGGGATCGGGGGCAGGGGGATCGGGATCTTCGGCGGTGCCGGGATCGGGAACGGGAAGGGGACGGGGAGCTTGGGAGGTGCCGGGATCGGGGGCAGGGGAATCGGGATCTTCGGCGGTGCCGGGATCGGGAACGGGAAGGGGATGGGGAACTTGGGGGGCTTCGGAATCGGGGGCAGGGGGATCGGGAGGGGGAACTTCGGCGGTGCCGGGATCGGGGGGAGCGGGATCGGGATCTTGGGCGGTGCCGGGATCGGGGGCAGGGGTACCGGGATCTTCGGCGGTGCCGGGACCGGAGGCATCGGGACGGGGATCTGCGGCGGTACCGGGGGTAGGGGCAGCGGGAATTTCGGCGGCAGCGGGCCCGGATTCTTCCCGGGAATCTGATCGTGGTCGCCGTGCCGGTTATTGCCCTTCCCCGACTTCTTGTGGTTTCCCTTCCCGTTCTTGTTGTTGTTGCTGTTGTTCCTGTTCTTCTTGTCGCCCTTGCCGTTTCCGTTATGGCTGTCGTTTCCTCCGTGTTTGTCATTGACGAGGTTGGCGTGACCGACCGCCGCCGTCGTCGTTTCGGGCGTCGCGGCGAATGCGCTCGTGGGCAGTGCAGCGGCTCCGGCGGCCAGGGCGGTAGTCGTTGCCAGCAGGACGAAGCGGCTGGTCAGGGACGTTTTGGGCATGGGAGTCTCCTTGTGCGTGAAGGGGAGTGATTCACCGCTCCGGCGCTACGTCGGCCGGTGCCGGTGATGTGCGTGAACCGCGATCGGCCCGTTCATCAAGTAAGCCCGGGCCGATCGACGAGGACACGTCCCTGCATCTCGCGACTTGACGTGTGGGATTTGCGTGTTCCACACGACCCCACAAGGTGATCGATCACCCATTACGCCTGTTCAAGGCGATATGAACCCAGGGAGGGGGAGGACACCTGCCTGGCCTGCCTCGCGCACATCCGGGGCGCGGGCGCGCTACGGGACCCGGCGTCCGTCCCGGTCGAGGAGGATCACCCGGACGGCACCGCCTACCTGTGGGCCCGCTCCCGGGCCGGCTACGCCCGCGCCCGTGGTCCAACGCCGCAAGGGCGCCCGTACGCCCCTGCGGGACCTGCTGCCGGAGCCCGGCTCGTGACCCGGGAACCGTGCGCCGGGGTCGGCCGGGCGGTGGCGGTCAGCAGGTCGAGTGGAAGAGGCCGGCGACCGCTTCGGTCTCGGCCAGGCGGTTGTAGAGCTCCACCGCCGCGGTGGTCTCCGCGACGTGGACCTCGGCTCCGGCCTTCCGGATGAGCTCCAGGGTCTCCGGCATGGTCCGCAGCCGCCCTTCCAGGCCCTCGCTGAGGACGATCACCGTGGCCCCGTGGCCGAGGAGCTCGCCCACCTCGCCCGGCCGGATGCCCGGCTCGTGCCGGGTGCCGTGCTCGGACCAGTCCCAGGCGCGGCCGCCGCCCGGGTACAGCTTGAAGTCCTTGCCCGGCGCGAGCCCCTCGACCTCGATCCGGCCCCAGGAGAGGTGGGTGACGCGCGGAGAGCGGGCGGGCGTCGCGGGGGGAGTCCACAGCATCAGGCTGCTCATCAGCTCGGCCTGTTCGACGGCGTCGTCGAGGGCGTGGTGCGTATGCGGCCGGCGGGAGAGCAGTTCGCGGGGCATCCGGCCCTTGACGGCGGCGCGCAGCGGGACCCGCGCCTTGACCGCGTAGAGGGTCTTCATGTCCAGGCATCCGGAGTGGCCGAAGGGGCTGTCGCCGCCGAAGCTCATCAAGTACCAGTACAGGAAGGTCCAGTCGAAGGAGGCCGGGTAGCCGCACATCACGGGCTGCGCCCCGGCGGAGACCTCCCGCACCCAGGCCCGGAAATCGGCCATGGCCGCCGCGGGATCGGCGCCCTCCCGGACCAGCCGGTCGCGGTCCAGCCCGCTCACGGCGAGCGCCTCGGGCACGTACGCGTCGCTGATCGGCCGCAGCTCCCGGTAGAAGGTGTGTTCCTCCGGATCGGCGGCCGTATACGAGCCGCCGTCCTGGCGGCCCGCGACGGCGGCCCCGAAGCTGATCATCGAGTACGGTCCGGGAATGGGTCCGTCGGCCTCGATGTCGACGGAGATGTAGAGACTGGGACGTGCGGTTCGGGCTGCCATGCCCGCGAGCATGGCAGCCCGAACCGGCCCCGATCACCAGGTTTTCGAGCGAAGGGCCGCGCCTACGGCGCGGACGTCAGGAACATGCCCGTCTGGTCCCCGCCGGCGGTGTTCTTGCAGCTGACGGCGGACGCCGCGGGCTGCGCGACCGCCAGGGACAGGCAGCGACCGGCCGCCAGCTGCCCGAAGTGGTTCGGGTGCATGGACTCCTGGATCAGCCCCTGCGTCTCGTTGTTGTCGATCCAGCGCGCCCACTCGCTCGTCTGGGCCGACGCGGGCACGGTGGAGCTGACCTGCTTGCTGGCCTTCGCACACACCTCGCGCCCCTGCATCATGTCCCGCAGGTCCAGGAACTGCACGCCCTTGGCGGCGGCGACGCCCTTGAGCCGGCCCGCGATCTGCGGCACGAGGGAGTCCCGCGCCCAGTCCGAGTCCCGGTTCCAGAAGGGGCAGCCGCCGGTGTTGAGCCGGCTCCAGTCGCTCTGCGTGTACCGGTTCTCCGTGCCGCGCGGGATCGGCGACGGGTAGGACTGCAGCACGATCCGGTAGGAGGCGTCGGCGTACCCGGCGCCGCGCATCACGGCGCGCACCTCGTCCACCGACTTGCCGACGTTGGCCATGACGGCGTCGATCTTCTGGTCGACCCCGTACTGCTGGTCGTCGTAGCAGTACGAGTTCCAGATGACGAAGTCGTACGCGCACTCCTTGATGATGTCGGCGAAGCCGAGGTCGTTCCCGCCGATGGACAGCGCGATGACCTTGACGTTGTGGCTCGCGGCGACGGCGGCGAGCTGATCGGCCTGCGGGGCCTCGCCCTTGAAGGCGACGCCGCCGTTGGAGGCGCGGAACACGTTCTCGGAGGTCGCCCCGGAACAGGCCAGGTTCACGGCCTTCTCGGCGATGGGCCCGGCGCTGATCACCTCGGCGGAGTCGGAGCGGTGGCACCCGCCCGCGGTGGTCCCGTACACCTTGGCGGGATCGTAGGTGTTGCCGCTCACCCAGGCCCGGTCGGTCCCGTTCCTGTTGCCGGTGTTGGTCAGGCTGTTGCCCTTCCAGCGTCCGGCTTCGCCGGATATGTAGCTGTCGCCCATGGACACCACGGCGGTGGGCCCGGCCCCGGGACTGGCCGCGGAGGTCCCGGCCCCGGCGGCCAACAGCGCCCCGACGGCGAGCGGCAGAACCATTCCGGCCCCACCCAGTCGTCGCACACGACGGCGGGCCCGGTCCTTGCTGGCGTTGCGGAATCCGATCACTACGGAGCTCCTGCGGTAGGCCATGCGGGAGCGGCGAACAACTCCGGTGCATGGCTGGGAAAGTGGGGGTACCGCCGGCCGGTGGCATCGGAAAGGTGACACGCGCCCACTTGTTACCGCTAGGTACAGGCAAGTTACGAACAAGTAACAACCGACCGGTCGTTCGGCTCGCCCCCGGGTCGGAGGCGGCCGAATCACGCTGTTCCCGTACCGGCCAGTCCCGTTCGCGCTGTGAACAGAAGCGCAACCTAGGCGGCGCCCGCGATGGCCGCCGGAATCGTCGCCGCCCAGCGTTCCGCCTCCGGTTGGGTCGACGCCCGCCACCTGGAGAGCGAGCCCGACGCCGTCGCGGAATGCCTCTGGCGCCGTTGCCGGGCGCCTCGGTCCGACCGGTCACCGGGCCGGGTCGGGCCGACCGGACCGCCCGCTGCATGCCTGTGCCACCGGTTCCGGTACGCCGGGTGCGGGGAATGCGGGCCAGTGGATACAGGCCGGTCACAGCCGGCACTTGGCGTACGTGGTCGACCGGCTGACGGCGGTGGCGTTGGCCTGAAAACGCCTCCGCCCCCGGCGCGGTGAGGCGGCGGGGGCGGAGGCGGCTGTTTTCGACTGCTGTGCGTTTCAGCCGAATCCAGGGTTCTAGCCGACCAGCTGGTCGTAGGCCGGGAGCGTCAGGAAGTCCGCGTAGTCCGCGTCCAGGGAGACCTGGAGGAGGAGGTCGTGGGCCTGCTGCCACTTGCCGGCCGCGAAGGCCTCCTCGCCGACCTCGGCGCGGATGGCGGCCAGTTCCTCCGCCGCGATCTTGCGGGTCAGCTCGGCCGTGGCGAGCTCGCCGTTCTCGAAGACGACGCCGGCGTTGATCCACTGCCAGATCTGCGAGCGCGAGATCTCCGCGGTGGCGGCGTCCTCCATCAGGCCGAAGATGCCGACGGCGCCGAGGCCGCGCAGCCACGCCTCGATGTAGCGGATGCCGACCTGGACGGCGTTGCGCAGGCCCTCGTACGTCGGCTTCGCGTCCAGCGAGTCGATCGCGATGAGCTCGCCCGGGGCCACCGAGACGTCCTCGCGCAGGCGGTCCTTCTGGTTCGGCTTGTCGCCGAGCACCGCGTCGAAGGAGGCCATCGCGATCGGGACCAGGTCGGGGTGGGCGACCCAGGAGCCGTCGAAGCCGTCGTTCGCCTCGCGGTCCTTGTCGGCCTTGACCTTCTCGAAGGCGACCTTGTTGACCTCGGCGTCCTTGCGGGACGGGATGAAGGCCGCCATGCCGCCGATGGCGTGCGCGCCGCGCTTGTGGCAGGTGCGGACCAGCAGTTCGGTGTAGGCGCGCATGAAGGGCGCCGTCATCGTCACCGCGTTGCGGTCCGGCAGGACGAACTTCTCGCCGCCGTCACGGAAGTTCTTGACGATGGAGAAGAGGTAGTCCCAGCGGCCCGCGTTCAGGCCGGCCGCGTGGTCGCGCAGCTCGTAGAGGATCTCCTCCATCTCGTACGCGGCGGTGATGGTCTCGATCAGGACCGTCGCGCGGACGGTTCCCTGCGGGATGCCGACGTAGTCCTGGGCGAAGACGAAGATCTCGTTCCAGAGGCGCGCCTCCAGGTGCGACTCCGTCTTCGGCAGGTAGAAGTACGGGCCCTTGCCGAGGTCGATCAGGCGCTGCGCGTTGTGGAAGAAGTACAGGCCGAAGTCGACCAGCGAGCCCGAGGCCGGAGCGCCCTCGAACTGCAGGTGGCGCTCCTGGAGGTGCCATCCGCGCGGGCGCATGACGACGGTCGCCAGCTCCGCGGCGGGCTTCAGGGCGTACGCCTTGCCGGTGCGGGCGTCGGTGAAGTCGATGCGGCGCTCGTAGGCGTCGATGAGGTTGAGCTGGCCGAGGACGACGTTCTCCCAGGTGGGAGCCGAAGCGTCCTCGAAGTCGGCGAGCCAGACCTTGGCGCCCGAGTTCAGGGCGTTGATGGTCATCTTGCGGTCCGTCGGACCGGTGATCTCCACACGGCGGTCGTTCAGCGCGGCCGGGGCCGGGGCCACCTTCCAGTCTCCCTCGCGGACCTGTGCGGTGTCCGGGAGGAAGTCGAGGGTGGAGGTCCGGGCGATCTCGGCGCGGCGCTCGCCGCGGCGGGCCAGCAGCTCGGCGCGGCGGGGGGCGAACCGCCGGTGGAGCTCGGCCACGAAGGCGAGGGCCGCTTCGGTGAGGACTTCGTCCTGCCGGGGCAGGGGCTCGGCGTCGACGATGGCCAGCGGGGACGGCGCTGGTGCGGACATATCTGTCACTCCTTCAGCGGCGGTGCCTGGCGGCCGCGGGGGAATGCTCGCGCGAGACGGCACGCAGTGCCGTCGGGTGTGGAGAGTTCCGGGATACGGTCGCGGGCGCCGTCTTTGGGTTCAGGGCGCTTCTGACCAGTGGATAGTAATTTCCTCATGGTGGAAGTTCAATGGTTTGTTGATGTCGAGATTCTCTGGGTCGACAGATTCCGCTCCTCGGTGGCCCTCAGTGCCACCGCCGTTACAGGGTGCTCAGAGGAGACGTGCCAGGTCGGGCGGGGTGTCGATGTCATAGGCCTCCGCGATGTCCGCGCACTCCACCAGTACGAGCTCACCCGCATGCCGGGTGAGATGGACGCGCGCGCCCTTGTCGCCGGTCGCCGTCGCCGCGATGTCCGCCCACCGGTCCGAGCCGAACAGCACCGGATGCCCGCGCTCCCCGTCGTACGCCGCCGCCACCAGGCTCGCGGGGGAGCGGTACGCCTCCCGTACCCGGGCCACGGCCGCCGGCCCGATGCCCGGCTGGTCCACCAGCGAGACCAGGGCCGCGCGGGCTTCCGTACCGGCCAGCGAGGCGAGGCCGACCCGCAGGGAGGAACCCATCCCCTCCGCCCACTCCGGGTTGTCCACGACCACACAGCCGGTCAGGTCCGCCCGCTCCCGGACCTCGGCGGCGGAGGCCCCGAGCACCACGTGCACCGGGCCGCAGCCGGCCTCGCGCAGCACCCGTACGGCGTTCTCGACCAGCGGGCGGCCGCGGTACGGGAGCAGGGCCTTGGGCCGCCCGCCGAGGCGCCGGCCGCCGCCGGCCGCCAGGAGCAGGCCCGCGATCACCGGTGCGTCGGGAGACCGGCCTGAATCGGCTGGGGCGGCTGAGGCGGTTCCAGCGGCTGAAGCGGCTGAAGTGCCTGAAGCGGCTGAAGCGGCTGAAGCGGCCGAGCGGTCCGGATCGGTGTGGGATGACATGTCACCGATTCTCGCTCCTGGGCCGCGACCGGCGGACGCCGCGTCAGCCTGCGCCGTACGGCGGCCAGCGCGACCCCGATCCGCAGCGGCTCGGAGATCCGGTTCTCGGCGGCGGCCAGCAGGGCACGTTCGTCACGGTCGGTCAACATCTCGGCGTCTCCTTGCCAATCGGGGGCCAATACGGCGAGTCTGGTCCTCGATTGGCCTGGCCGGCAGAGCCAATCAGGGGAGGTTGGCATGGCAAACGGGCGAGTGGTCCAGACGGCGGACAGGACCATCGGCAGCCGCCAGCTCGCGGCCCTGCTCCCCGCCGAGGTACTGGCCCGCCCCGGCTACCGGGCACTCGCCGACGCCGTCCGCACGCTGATCCTCGACGGCCGGATCGCCCTGCACGTCCGGCTGCCCGCCGAGCGCGAGCTCGCCGAGGCCGTCGGCGCCAGCCGGGCCACCGTCACCGGCGCCTACGACCTGCTGCGCGAGAGCGGCTACGTCCGCAGCCGGCGCGGCTCCGGCACCTGGACCGAGCTCCCCGACGGCCACCAGCCGGTCGGAGCCCACCTCCTGCTGGGCGCGGGCGGCTACAGCGCCGACGGCGACCCCGGCATCGACCTCGCCATCGCCGCCATGGGAGCCCCGGAGGGCAGCCTCGCCGAGGCCTTCGCCTGGGCGGCCCCCCGACTGCCCCGACTCGCCCGCACCCCCGGCTACCACCCGTTCGGCCTGCCCGACCTGCGTACGGCCGTCGCCGACCGGTTCACCCGGCGCGGGCTCCCCACCCGCCCCGAGCAGATCCTGGTCACCGCGGGCGCCCAGCAGGCCTTCGCCCTCGTCGTCGGCCTGCTCTGCCGGGCCGGGGACCGGGTCGTCACCGAGAACCCCACCTACGCCAACGCCCTCGACGCCCTGCGCCACGCGCGGGTGCGCACCGGCTCCATCGCCGTCTCCGACGCGGGCTGGGACATGGAGATAGCCGAGTCCACGCTGCGCCAGCTGGTGCCCAGGCTGGCGTACGTGATCCCCGACTTCCACAACCCGACGGGCGCGCTGATGCCGCCGGAGCAGCGGCTGCGGCTGCTCGCGGCCACCCGCGCCACCGGCACCTGGCTGGTGGTGGACGAGACCATCGCCGACATCGCCCTGGACGTCCCCGCGCCCGCGCCGCTGGCCTCGCTCGCCCCGCGCGGCGGCGCCGACCACGTGATCACGATCGGTTCGCTCAGCAAGACGCACTGGGGCGGCCTGCGGGTGGGCTGGATCCGGGCCACCGCGAAGATGATCACCGAGCTGACGGCCGTACGGGTCTCGGCGGACATGACCGGTTCGGTCCTCGACCAGCTGGTCGCCCTCCCGCTCATGGACAGCCTGGAGCGGTCCCTGCCCGAGCGCCTCGCCCAGCTGCGGAGCCGGCGCGAAGCCCTCGTACGGTCCCTCCAGCGGCACACCCCCGAATGGTCCTGGCAGCTCCCGCCGGGCGGGCTCTCGCTCTGGGTGGACCTCGGCGAGCCGGTGAGCTCCGCCCTCTCCGAGCGGGCCGCCGGCGCGGGCGTGCACATCGGCCGCGGGGCCCGCTTCGGGGTGGACCCGGGCACCTTCGAACACCGGCTCCGGATCCCCTACACGCTCCCGGCCGACCGCCTGGACGAGGGCGTACGCCGCCTCGCGAGCGCCTTCCACGAGGGGGTCCCGCTGGCCCCGGCGGTGGAGCGCCCCTACTGGGTGGCCTGAGGGGGCCGGCCCCCAGGGTCGGCGGACTCCACGGGTCCGCGGATCTACGGGGTGCGGATCAGGCGGCGGGTGGCCGCGGCCGCGACGGCGGAGGTGCGTGAGTCGACGCCGAGCTTCGCGTAGATGTGCACCAGGTGGGACTTGACCGTGGCCTGGCTGAGGAAGAGCTTCTTGGAGATCTGCTGGTTGGACAGGCCGTCCGCGACCAGCTGCAGCACCTCCAGCTCCCGCTTCGTCAGCGCCTCCGCCGGGGTCCGCATCCGGTCCATCAGCCGCAGCGCCACCGCCGGGGCCAGCGCCGACTGGCCCGCCGCGGCCGTCCGTACCGCCGCCGCCAGCTCCTCCGGCGGGGCGTCCTTGAGCAGGTAGCCCGAGGCGCCGGCCTCCACCGCCGCCAGGATGTCCGCGTCCGTGTCGTAGGTGGTCAGCACCAGCACCCTGGGGGCGCCCGCGCGGGCCGTGATCAGCGCCGTGGCCTCGGAGCCGTGCATCCCGGGCCCGAACTGCAGGTCCATCAGCACCACGTCCACCGGCTCGGCGGCCGCCAGCTCCACCGCCCGTTCGGCGGTCGCGGCCTCGGCGACCACCGCGAAGCCCGGCTCGGTGTCCAGCACCGCGCGCAGCCCCGCCCGGACCACCGGGTGGTCGTCGGCGAGGAGGAGGCGGATGGTCATCGTCGGGCCTCCAGGGGCTCCACGGGCTCCACGGACTCCAGGGGTTCCAGCGGCAGCGGCAGGGTGACGGCCACGGCGGTGCCCTGGCCGGGGGCGGACTCCACGGTGAACAGCCCGCCCAGGGTCTCGGCGCGCGAGCGCATCGCCGGAAGGCCGAAGCCGCCGTCGCCGGAGCCCGACGTGCCCGACGTGCCCGACGCCGCCGAGGAGGGCTCAAAGCCGTGCCCGTCGTCCACGATGTCCAGCGTGACCGAGGCGTCCATGAAGGTCAGGGTGATCTCGGCGCGCCCGGCCCGCGCGTGCCGCACCACATTGGCCAGCGCCGACTGCGCGATCCGCAGCAGGGCGACCTCGTAGGGCGTGGGCAGCACCCGCGGGCTGCCGCTCAGCGAGAACCGCACCCGCGGCCCCGGCACCCCGGAGCACAGCCGCTCCAGCGCCCCGGCGAGCGACCCGTGCTCCAGGTCCGGCGGCGTGAGGGCCCGTACGAACCGACGCGCCTCGGCGAGGTTCTCCTGGGCGGCCTCCCGGGCCCGGGCGATGTGCGAGAGCGCTGCGGCGGAAGAGCCGGCGGACGCCGCCGATCCGGCGGCCCCTGCTCCCGGGCGCTCCTCGGAGAGGGACCGCTCGGCGGCCCGCAGCAGCAGCTGGATCGAGGACAGGCCCTGCGCCAGGGTGTCGTGGATCTCCCGGGCGAGCCGCTCCCGCTCGGCCAGGATCCCCGCGCCCCGCTCGGCGGCGGCCAGCTCGGCCCGCGTCGTGATGAGCTCCTCGATCAGCTCGCGGCGGCGTTCGCTCTCGCGGTACAGCGCCTGGTAGCCCAGTACGGTCGCCACCGCCACGGCCCCGCCGAGCAGCGGCCCGAGGAAGGCCCCGGGGGACACCGCGCTGCTGTGCGCGAGGCTGTTGTGTCCTACAAACCCGCCGATCGCCGCGCAGGCGGTCACCGCGACGGCCGCGACCCCCCAGCGCAGCCGCAGCAGGTGCAGCTCCAGGAAGTACAGCGGGAAGGCGATCCACAGCCCGTCGGGGGAGACCACCAGCAGCGCCGCCCAGGCCGCGCCGAGCCCGGCCAGCCACACCGCCCCGGCGCGCGGCGAGCCGTGCACCGCGGGGGCCCGTACGCCGCCCGCGTACACGGCGGCCAGCACGGCGCACACGGCGACCACCCAGCCGGCCCGGGGCGCGGAGTCGGCGACGGCCCGCCCGGCGGCGAGCACGAGCAGCCCGAGCAGCAGCGCGTGCAGGCACAGCCGCAGCACCTTCGACACGGGGGTGAGGGCGCGGGAGGCGGCGGGACCGCGGGCGGCGGAGGGGTCCGGGGCGTGAGGGGCGGGAGGGGCAGCGGGAGCGGGTACAGGAGCAGTCATGGCCTGACCAGCGTAAGTGGGCCCAGACCGCCCCCGGTCAACCAAAAGTTTGATGTCCGGATGCGCCCTTCGATACGAGGATCGCTACCGTGGCGCGATGCCTTGTGTCCACGCGGAAGACCAAGGTGGGGAACATGTTCGTCGCATGGAGAGATCTACGGTTCGCCAAGGGCCGGTTCGCCCTCATGGGCTCGGTCGTACTGCTCATCACGCTGCTGGTCGGCCTGCTGTCCGGGCTCACCTCCGGCCTGGCCCGGGAGAACATCTCGGCCATCACCGGTCTGCCCGCCACGCACCTGGCCTTCGCCGCGCCGGCCGGTGACCAGAAGGTGTCCTTCACCAACTCCCAGGTGCCCGAGTCCGCCTGGCAGGCCTGGCGGGCCCGGCCGGGGGTGACGTCCGCCGAACCGCTCGGCATCCGCACCACCAACGCCGCCTCGGGGGAGCGCACCGCCGCCGTCTCCGTCTTCGGGGTCGACCCCGCCGGGAAGCTCGGCCCGCGCGAGCGCGGCCTCGCCCAGGGCCGGGTGGTCCTCACCGAGAAGGCCGCCAAGGAGCTCGGCGGGCTCACCGCCGGCGCCAAGCTCAAGATCGGCCCGCTGGAGCTGACCGTCGCCGCCGTGTCCGGCACCGCCTCCTACAGCCACACCCCGGTCGTCTGGATGGACCTCAACGACTGGCAGCGCATCGGCAACCCGGGCACCTCCATCGACACCCTCGCCACCGTCGTCGCCGTTTCCGCGCCCGACGGCGGCGGCCTGGACCTCGCCGCCGCCGACAAGGCCTCGGGCACCAGGGCCCAGACCGTGGACGAGGCGCTGGGCGCCATCGGTTCGTACCAGGCGGAGAACGGCTCGCTCCAGCTGATGCGCGGCTTCCTCTTCGCCATCTCGGCCCTGGTGATAGGCGCCTTCTTCACCGTGTGGACGATCCAGCGCAGCGGGGACATCGCCGTCCTGAAGGCACTGGGTGCCTCCACCCCCTACCTACTCAAGGACGCCCTCGGCCAGGCCGTGGTCATGCTCGCCATCGGCACCGGGCTCGGTACCGCGCTCGCCGTCGGCTTCGGTGCGCTGATCAGCGGCGGGAACGTGCCCTTCGTCCTCGACGCCGCCACCGTGCTCGTACCGGCCGCGATCATGATCGCGCTGGGCGCGCTGGGCGCGGCCCTCTCCATCCGGCGGATCACCGCCGTAGACCCGCTGACCGCCCTCGGGAGCGCCCGATGACCCTCCTCGTGCACGACGTCACGCTCACCTACCCGGACGGCGACGGCCGGCTCACCGCGCTCGACGCCGTCGGCCTGGAGGTGCCCGCGGGCACGCTGACGGCGGTGATAGGCCCCTCCGGCTCCGGCAAGTCCAGCCTGCTGGCGGTGGCCGCCACCCTGGTCACCCCGGATGCGGGCCGGGTCGTCGTCGCGGGCCAGGACACTTCCGGGCTCGGCGCCGCGGAGAAGTCGGCCCTGCGCCGGGAGAAGATCGGCATCGTCTTCCAGCAGCCGAACCTGCTGCCCTCGCTCACCGCCGCCGAACAGCTCCAGGTCATGGCGCACCTCTCCGGCCGCCCCTCCAAGGCGCTGCGCCGGCGCGCGCTGGAGCTGCTGGACGCGGTGGGGCTGGCGGACAAGGCCGACCGGCGGCCGCACCAGCTCTCCGGCGGCCAGCGCCAGCGGATCAACATCGCCCGCGCCCTGATGAACGAGCCCGCCGTGCTGCTGGTCGACGAGCCGACCAGCGCCCTCGACCACGAGCGCGGCGCGGCCGTGCTCGACCTGCTGGTCACCCTGACCCGCGAGCGCTCCACCGCGACGGTGCTGGTCACCCACGACCACGCCCACCTGGAGCGGATGGACCGCACGGCGACGATGGCCGACGGCCGCCTGACCCAGAGCCCGGACCTGGACGCGGTCCCGGCCTCCTGACCGCGGGGCCCGCTCCCGCCCGTACGAAGGCCCCCGCCGTCCCTCTCCAGGAGGGGCCGCGGGGGCCTTCGTACGCCTGCTGCGTGCTTCGCTCAGGCGGGGTTCTGGTTCGACAGGGCCACCGACAGCTCGGCGGCGACGCCCTGGAGGATCGGCACGAAGGACTCGGCCACCGCCTCGGTCACGCGGCCCGCCGGGCCGGAGATGGAGATCGCGGCGGCGGTCGGCGAATTCGGCACCGACACGGCGAGGCAGCGGACTCCTATCTCCTGCTCGTTGTCGTCGACCGCGTAGCCCACCTTGCGGACCTGCTCCAGCGCGTCGAGGAAGCCCTCGGGCGTGGTGATGGTCTTCTCGGTCGCCGCGGGCATGCCGGTGCGGGCCAGCAGGGCCCGTACCTCCTCGGCGGGGGTGTAGGCGAGCAGCGCCTTGCCCACGCCGGTGGAGTGCGGCAGCACGCGGCGGCCGACCTCGGTGAACATGCGCATGGAGTGCTTGGAGGGCACCTGGGCGACGTAGACGATCTCGTCGCCGTCGAGCAGGGCCATGTTCGCCGTCTCGCCGGTCTCCTCGACCAGACGGGCGAGGTAGGGGCGCGCCCAGGTACCCAGCAGCCGCGACGCGGACTCGCCGAGGCGGATCAGACGGGGGCCGAGGGAGTACCGTCGGTTGGGCTGCTGGCGTACGTAGCCACAGGCGACGAGGGTGCGCATGAGGCGGTGGATGGTCGGCAGCGGCAGACCGCTGGCGGCGGAGAGCTCGCTGAGGCCGACTTCGCCCCCGGCGTCGGCCATGCGTTCGAGCAGATCGAAGGCGCGCTCAAGGGACTGGACGCCACCGCTGGCGGCGGTGGGCTTGGCGGAAGCGTCGGTGGTGCTGGCGCTGGACGTCGGCACGGCGCGGTCCTTTCGGTGCTGGCAGGCAAGGAAGCAGCCTACCGGTCGGTCGGCGGCGGCCCTAGAGTCGGGGCGACACCGTCCCCGCCGGTCAGAGGCGGTTTGTCCGGGTGGCGGACGTCCTCGGGAAGTTACCTGCCCGACCCCCGGTGGTGGTAGCTCCATTCTGGATAGTGAAATCTTAATTCCATCCTGTGGAAACATCCAATTGCGGTCCTGGTGTGTCAGTGGTCCGTCCGGGCGCTCTTGACTGGCTCCGGATCGGGGTGAAGACTCCGTCAACAGAACGTTGAATTTCGCTCTGTGGAAGTAGATGGGGAGGTTCCGGTGGCCGACGTGGCTGTGGAACTGGTACTGCGCTCGACACGCGTCATCACCCCGGAGGGGACGCGTGCCGCCTCGGTGGCCGTCGCCGGTGGGAAGATCACGGCCGTGCTGCCGCACGACGCCGAGGTACCGGCCGGAGCCCGGCTGGAGGACTTCGGCGACGACGTCCTGCTCCCCGGCCTGGTCGACACCCACGTCCACGTGAACGACCCGGGCCGCACCGAGTGGGAAGGCTTCTGGACGGCCACCCGCGCCGCCGCGGCCGGAGGCATCACCACGATCCTCGACATGCCGCTCAACTCCCTGCCGCCCACCACCACGACCGACAACCTGCGCGTCAAGCAGGAGGTCGCCCGTGCCAAGGCGCACGTGGACGTCGGCTTCTGGGGCGGCGCCCTGCCGGACAACGTCAAGGACCTGCGCCCGCTGCACGACGCCGGCGTCTACGGCTTCAAGTGCTTCCTGTCGCCCTCCGGCGTCGAGGAGTTCCCCGAGCTCGACCAGGACCAGCTCGCCGCCTCCCTCGCGGAGATCACCGGCTTCGGCGGCCTGATGATCGTGCACGCCGAGGACCCGCACCACCTGGAGTCGGCCCCGCAGAACCCGGGCCCGAAGTACGCGGACTTCCTGGCCTCCCGCCCCAAGGACGCCGAGAACACCGCGATCCAGAACCTGATCGACCAGGCCCGCCGGCTGAACGCCCGCGTCCACGTGCTGCACCTGTCGTCCTCCGACGCGCTGCCGCTGATCGCCGCCGCCAAGGCTGAGGGCGTCAAGATCACCGTCGAGTCCTGCCCGCACTTCCTCACCCTCACGGCCGAGGAAGTCCCGGACGGCGCCACCGAGTTCAAGTGCTGCCCGCCCATCCGCGAGGCCGCCAACCAGGACATCCTGTGGGACGCGCTCGCCGACGGCACCATCGACTGCATCGTCTCGGACCACTCGCCCTCCACGGCGGACCTGAAGACCGGCGACTTCGCCACCGCGTGGGGCGGCATCTCCTCCCTCCAGCTGGGCCTCCCGGCGATCTGGACCGAGGCGCGCCGGCGCGGCCGCGG
The DNA here is from genome assembly GCF_042736975.1 of Streptomyces sp. NPDC059989. NCBI lineage: Bacteria > Bacillati > Actinomycetota > Actinomycetes > Kitasatosporales > Streptomycetaceae > Streptomyces > Streptomyces sp. NPDC059989. The sequence goes on along the minus strand of NZ_JBHWUO010000006.1, from coordinate 182,868 downwards.
CCTCGAAGAGGTCGCCCGGTGGATGTCCACCGCCCCGGCAGCCCTCGCCGGCCTGGCGCAGAAGGGCGCGATCGAGGTGGGCCGCGACGCCGACTTCGCCGTCCTGGCGCCTGAAGAAACGTTCACTGTGGACCCGGCCGAGCTCCACCACCGCAACCAGGTCACGGCGTACGCGGGCAAGACCCTGCACGGCGTCGTGAAGTCCACCTGGCTGCGCGGCACGCAGATCGCCGACCACGGCACCCCGACCGAGCCCACGGGCCTCCTCCTTGAAAGGCAGAACTGACAGTGGCGATTCCCTCCTTCACCGGCAACGCGAACCCGTACGGAGGCGGCGACCCGTACGCGGACTACCGCACCGCGGACTTCCCGTTCACCCAGTACGCGAACCTCGCCGCCCGTGAGCTGGGCGCCGGTGTCATCGCCGCCAACGACGAGTTCTTCGCCCAGCGCGAGAACCTCCTCGTCGCCGAGGCCGGCCACTTCGACCCCGAGCACTTCGGCCACAAGGGCAAGATCATGGACGGCTGGGAGACCCGCCGCCGCCGCGGCGTCTCCGCCACCCAGCCCTGGCCGACCGCCGATGACCACGACTGGGCGCTGGTGCGCCTGGGCGCCCCCGGCGTCATCCGCGGCATCGTCGTCGACACCGCCCACTTCCGCGGCAACATGCCGCAGGCCGTCTCCATCGAGGGCACCAACTGGGACGGCGCCCTCGCGCCGACCCCGGAGGAGCTGCTGGGCGACGACATCAAGTGGACGACCCTGGTCGCGCGCACCCCGGTCGGCGGCCACGCGGCCAACGGCTTCGAGGTGAACGTCGAGCAGCGCTTCACGCACCTGCGCGTCAACCAGCACCCCGACGGCGGCATCGCCCGCCTGCGCGTCTACGGCGAGGTCCTGCCGGACCCGAAGTGGCTCGACGCGCTCGGCTCCTTCGACGTGGTGGCCCTGGAGAACGGCGGCTCCGTCCAGGACGCCTCCAACCGCTTCTACTCCCCGCCGACCAACACCATCAACCCGGGCCGCTCCCGCAAGATGGACGACGGCTGGGAGACCGCCCGTCGCCGTGACAACGGCAACGACTGGATCCGCTACCAGCTCGTCACCGAGTCCGCGATCCGCGCCGTCGAGATCGACACGGCGTACCTGAAGGGCAACTCCGCGGGCTGGGCCTCCCTCTCGATCAAGACGGGCGAGGAGGGCGAGTGGACCGAGTTCCTGCCGCGCACCCGCCTGCAGCCCGACACCAACCACCGCTTCGTGCTGGACGCCCCGGCGGTCGGCACGCACGTCCGGATCGACATCTTCCCGGACGGCGGCTTCTCCCGCCTGCGCCTGTACGGCTCCCTGACGGAGGCCGGCGCGGCCGCGCTGACCGCCCGTCACCAGGAGCTGGGCGGCTGACGCCGTCCACCGCCGACTGCCCCGGGGGCCGACACCCCCGGGGCGCGCACGGCCCGAAGGGGCGCACCGCTTCGGCGGCGCGCCCCTTCGGCACGTCTCCGTACGATCTCCGTACGAATTCCCGTACGGGTGGGGCAAGGTGGGCGGGAGCGGCTCCGCCGGAGAGCCGGTACGGACAGGACAGGAGCCCGCCCGCATGACGGAGCAGACCACCCCGGCGGCACCGCGCCCGCACGAGGAGCGCCTCAAGGACACCCTCGCCCGCTTCGAGCGCGACGTCGACGTGTGGGTCTCCACCGCCGACGCCGACGGCGTCCCGTGCCTGGTCCCGCTCTCCTTCCTGTGGGACGGCGAGACCTTCCTCGTCTCGACCCGCCGCACCCTGCCCACGGCCCGCAACCTGATCGCGAACGGCCGGGTCCGCCTCGCCTTCGGCGCCACCCGCGACGTGGTCCTGGTGGAGGGCACCGCGACGACCGTGGAGTCGGGCGACCTCGCGCCGGCCGTACGGGAGGCGTTCGCGGCCCACACGGGCTTCGACCCGGGCGGCTTCGCCACGCCCTACCCGTACTTCCGGATCACGCCGGTGTGGATCCAGGCGTGGCGGGAGGTCAACGAGCTGGCGGACCGGCAGCTGATGACGGACGGCAGCTGGCTCCGCGCGTGAGCGTGGCGCGGCGATGAGTTCTGCGGGGTCCGGGAGTCTTGATCCGCGTAGGGACCATCGAGCTAGGAGCGCGGAGCCATGGGCAAGCTGACCCTCACCACCTTTGTGACCCTCGACGGCGTGATGCAGGCGCCCGGGGGACCGGACGAGGACCGCAGCAGCGGGTTCGAGTACGGCGGGTGGCTCGTCCCGTTCGCCGACGAGGGGATGAACGAGTTCGTCACCGAGGTCTTCACGAGGACCGAGGCGTTCCTGCTCGGGCGGCGGACGTACGAGATCTTCGCGGCGTACTGGCCGCAGCACGACGACCCCGCCGACCCGATCGCAGGCAACCTGAACCGGCTGCCGAAGTACGTGGCCTCTACCACGCTCAAGGAGCCGGCCTGGGGTCCGGTCACCGTGCTCGACGGGGAGCAGCTGCAGAGCGAGATCATGCGGGTGAAGGACGGCATGGAGGGCGAGCTGCAGGTGCACGGCAGCGGCGCGCTCGCGCAGTGGCTGCTGGCCCGGGATCTCGTGGACGAGATCAACCTGCTGGTCTTCCCCGTGTTCCTGGGGGCCGGACGGCGGCTGTTCCCCACCGGCGGGCTGCCGACCGCCTTCGAGCTGACCGGCTCCCGGACGACGTCGGCCGGGACGGCCATCCACACCTACCGGCCGAAGGGGCGGGCCACCTTCGGCTCGTTCATCAGGTGAAGGGACTAGCGGGGGTCCAGGGCCAGCTGGACCACGCGGCCCTCGCGCAGGACGAGCAGGTCCGGGGATTCGTGCTCGTAGTGGCGGATCCGGCCGACCGGGCCCGGCGGGCGGATGCAGGGGGCGACCAGCATGAGGAAGTCCTCCAGCTCGGGGAGCTGTTCCTCGTGGATCTCCTGGCGGGCGGTCAGGGCCCAGCGGCCGTGGTCGCCCTGCTCGAATTCCCCGACGAGCACGCCCCCGACGCGCCACGCCGGGCCGCGGGCCGAGAGGAGGGCGCCGTCCTCGGCGGCCGGCGCGAGCTGGCGCCGTACCTCCGCGAGGACGGCCTCCGGCGTGCCCTCGACGAGGTCGAAGGCGAGGTCCAGGGCGTAGAGATCAGCCATGTGGCTGATGCTACGGGGCCGTCGGGGGCGGTTCGGAATGGGGTCGACCGGCAAGATCGGCTGCGATAGCGTGGCGCGCATCCGTGTGAGCCGCCGAAGTCTCCACCCCCGTACACAGCCCCGTTGGAGACACACCGGTGACCGTCATCTCGCCCGCCCTCGCCGCTCCCCGCCGGACCTGGCTCGCCGACCTGCCCGTGCTGGCCGTCGCCGTCGTCTGGGGCGGCAGCTATCTCGCCGCCAAGGGCATCACCGCCACGCACACCGTCGTCGCCGTGCTCGTGTTGCGGTTCGCCCTGGTGCTGCCCGTGCTCGTCGTCGCCGGGTGGGCGCGGCTGCGGGCGCTGAGCGCCGCACAGCTGCGCGGGGCCGCGGTGCTGGGCCTCGTGCTCGGCGGGATCTTCCTGCTGGAGACCTACGGGGTGGTGCAGACCTCCGCCACCAACGCCGGGCTGATCATCAGCCTGACGATGATCTTCACGCCGCTGGCCGAGGCCGCCGTACGGCGCGAGGCGCCGTCCGGTGCCTTCCTCGGTGCCGCCGCCGTATCCGTCGCGGGTGTCGTGCTGCTGACCCAGGGGGGAGGGTTCACCGCGCCCAGCCTCGGGGACCTGCTCATCCTCTGCGCCGCCCTCGCCCGCACCCTGCACGTGCTGCTGATGTCGCGCATCAAGGCCGTCCAGGACGCCGACTCGCTGTCCCTGACCACCGTGCAGCTGGGCAGCGCCGTCCTCGTGTTCGCCGTGCTGGCCGCCGTGCCCGGGACCGGGGACAGCCCCTGGGCGGCCGCCGCCGACTTCGGGGCGGGCCAGTGGGCCGGGCTGGCCTTCCTGTCGGTCTTCTGCACGCTCTTCGCCTTCTTCGTGCAGATGTGGGCCGTACGCCGGACCTCGCCCTCCCGCGTCAGCCTGCTGCTCGGCACCGAGCCCCTGTGGGCGGCCGCCGCCGGCATCGCCATCGGCGGCGAGCACCTCGGAGCCCTCGGCCTCGCGGGCGCGGCCCTCGTGCTGGCCGGCACCGCGTGGGGTCGTCGCGCCGCCGCCTGATTGTCCGAAACGGGTCCCTGTCCATGGTCAACGGCGGGCCTACGCTGGCCCCCATGCCAGTTCTGGACATCAGCAACTTAGCCGACGGCTTCAACGAGGACCCGTACCCGCACTACGCACGCTTACGGGAGAGCGGCCCCGTCCACCGCGTCAAGACGGCCGACGGGGAAGAGATCTGGCTGATCGTCGGCCACGACGAGGCCCGGCAGGCCCTCGCCCACCCCGACGTGTCGAAGAACTGGCAGACCGCCGGCCTCTACGCCGACCGCACCACCACCACCCTCAGCACCAACATGCTCCGCTCCGATCCGCCCCACCACACCCGGCTGCGCCGGCTGGTGGCCCGCGAGTTCACCTCCCGCCGGGTCGAGGCCCTGCGGCCGCGCGTCCGGCAGGTCACCGACGAGCTGCTCGACGCGATGGCCGCCGCCCCGGGCCGGCGCGCCGATCTCCTCTCCGCCTTCGCCGTGCCGCTGCCGATGACCGTCATCTGCGAACTCCTCGGCGTCCCCGACCTCGAACGCGGCCGCTTCCGCCGGTGGTCCACCGAGATCGTCGCGCCCACCGGCAAGGAGGCCGAGACCGCCGCCCTGCGCGCCATGTCCGGCTACCTCGCCGAGCTCACCGACGCCAAGCGCGCCACCCCCGGCGAGGACCTGCTCAGCGCCCTGATCCGGACCCGCGACGAGGACGGCGACCGGCTGTCCCCCGAGGAGCTGGTCGGCATGGCCTTCCTGCTGCTGGTCGCGGGCCACGAGACCACCGTGAACCTGATCGGCAACGGCGTACGGGCCCTGCTCGCCCATCCCGACCAGCTCGCGGCCCTGCGCGCCGATCCGGACGGGCTGATCGACGGCGCCGTGGAGGAGATGCTCCGCTACGACGGCCCCCTGGAGAGCGCCACCTTCCGCTTCGCGAGCGCGGACCTGGAGATCGGCGGCACCTTCATCGAGGAGGGATCCGCCGTCCTCGTCGCCCTCGCCGCGGCCGACCGCGACCCGGCGCGCTTCCCGAGGCCCGATGTCTTCGACATCCGCCGCACCGGCCAGAGCCACATGGCTTTCGGCCACGGCATCCACTTCTGCCTCGGCGCCCCGCTCGCCCGGATGGAGGGCCGCATCGCGGTCCGGGCCCTGCTGGAACGCTTCCCCGACCTGGCCGAGGACACGGAACCCGCCGCCGGGCCGCGCGAGTGGATCCCCGGCGCCCTCATCCGGGGTGTGAAGCGGCTGCCGGTCCGCTGGTAGCCGTAGGTGACCACATGCTCACGGAGCCGGCAGCTCCTCCAACCGGACCCGCCGCCGCTCGCGCCGCGACAGCTCGCACGCCTCCGCGATCCGCAGCGCGGCGAGCGCCTCACGGCCGTCGCAGGGGTTGGGGCCCTCGCCGCGCACCAGGCGGACGAAGGCCGCCAGCTCCGCCTCGTACGCCGGGGCGAACCGCTCCAGGAACCCCGTCCACGGCTTGCTCGCCGGGGGCGGGCCGTGCGGTTCCGTCGAGGCGATCGGCGTCCGGTCGTCCAGCCCGGCGGAGACCTGGTCCAGCTCGCCGGCCAGCTCCATCCGCACGTCGTAGCCGGCGCCGTTGCACCGGGTGCCGGTCGCCGTGACCAGGGTCCCGTCGTCCAGGGTCAGCACGGCCGCGGCCGTGTCGATGTCGCCCGTCTCCCGGAACCGCGCAGGACCGGCGTCCGACCCGGCCGCGTACACCTCCGCCACCTCGTGACCGGTCACCCAGCGCACCATGTCGAAGTCGTGCACCAGGCAGTCCCGGTACAGCCCGCCCGAGGTCGCCAGGTACTCCGCGGTCGGCGGCGCCGGATCGGCCGTCATCGTCCGTACGGTGTGCAGCCGGCCCAGCGTGCCCGAACGGACCAGCTCGCGGGCCGTGCGGTAGCCCGCGTCGAAGCGGCGCATGAAACCCACCTGCAGCAGCCCGCCGCCGGCCTCCACCTCGCGCAGCACGGCCAGGGAGCGGGCCAGATCCGGGGCCACCGGCTTCTCGCAGAACACCGGCAGCCCGCCGCGCACGGCCCGTACGACCAGCTCCGCGTGCCCCTCGGTCGCGCAGGCCACGACCACCGCGTCCACGCCCCAGGTGAAGACCTGCTCCACGGAGGGCGCGGCGGTGGCCCCGAGCCGGTCGGCGAGGCGTGCCGCCCGCGCGGGATCGGCGTCCGCGAGCAGGAGCGAGCCCGCATCCGGGTGGCGGGCCAGCGCCGCCGCGTGGAAGGAGCCGATCCGGCCCGTTCCGATGAGCCCGATGCGCATGCACTCAACGTGACCCCGTACGGGGGACCTGTCAATCCGCCCGCACACGCCCCGATGACCCCTCATGGTCCACTGTGGCGGATACTGGGCGGCTGGAACCGGATGGAACCGGAATGACCGAATGGTGACGGCCGGACGATGGCGACCGGCCGACGGCAGACGACGACGGACGAGACGGACGAGGGAAGGGCGCGGCGACGTGGCTAGGGTTCGGACAGGGGTACGGGTCGTGGGCGCCGTGCTCGCGGCGGTACTGGGGGCCTCGCTCGCGGGCTGCAGCAGTACGGGCGGCAAGCGCGCCGAGGAGCGGGCCAAGGCCGAGGCGCAGGGCCGGCCCGCCGTCTCCACCCCGCGCTGGACCTTCGCGATGGTCACCCACGCGGGCGATGGCGACACCTTCTGGGACATCGTCCAGAAGGGCGCCAAGGAGGCCGCGGCGAAGGACAACATCAACTTCGTCTACTCCCACGACGACCAGGCTCAGCAGCAGGCGCAGTTCGTGCAGAACGCCATCGACCAGAAGGTCGACGGGATCGTCGTCAGCCTCGCCAAGCCGGAGGCCCTCAAGGACGTCATCGCCAAGGCCGTCAAGGCCGGCATCCCGGTGGTCACGGTCAACTCCGGATCCGCCCAGTCCGCCGAGTACGGGGCGCTGACCCACATCGGCCAGGACGAGCAGATCGCGGGCGAGGCGGTCGGCACCGAGCTGAGCAGGCGCGGCCGCAAGAAGGCCGTCTGCGTCCTGCACGAGCAGGGCAACGTCGGCCACGAGCAGCGCTGCGCGGGGGCCAAGAAGACCTTCAGCGGAACGATGGAGAACCTGTACGTCGAGGGCACCAACATGCCCTCCGTCCAGGCGGCCATCCAGGCCAAGCTCCAGGCGGACCCCTCCGTCGACGCGATCCTCACCCTCGGCGCGCCCTTCGCCCCGACCGCGATCAAGGCCAAGGACGCGGCCGCGAGCAAGGCCGAGGTGGACACCTTCGACCTCAACGAGTCCGTCGCCCGTGACCTGAAGTCCGGCGCCCTCGGCTTCGCCGTCGACCAGCAGCCCTACCTCCAGGGCTACGAGGCCATCGACCTGCTCTGGCTCTACCGCTACAACGCGGACGTGCTCGGCGGCGGCCGCCCGGTCCTCACCGGACCGCAGATCGTCACCGGCGCCGAGGCCGCCAAGCTGGAAGAGTTCATCAAGCGGGGCAGCCGATGAGCACGGCCACCGCCGCCGACGAACGGCTGGCGCCCACCTCCGTCGTCCGCAAGCTGCTGGGCCGCCCCGAGCTCGGCGCGGTCGTCGGCGCCGCCGCCGTCTTCGTCTTCTTCTCCTTCGCCGCCGACAGCTTCCTGCGGGCCTCCAGCCTCAGCACGATCCTCTACTCGGCCTCCACCATCGGGATCATGGCCGTCCCGGTGGCCCTGTTGATGATCGGCGGCGAGTTCGACCTCTCCGCCGGCGTCATGGTCACCACCTCGGCGCTGTTCAGCTCGATGTTCAGCTACCAGATGACCGCCAACGTCTGGGTCGGCGTCCTCGTCTCCCTGCTGGTCACCCTGGCCGTCGGCTTCTTCAACGGCTTCATGCTGACCCGCACCAAGCTGCCGAGCTTCATCATCACGCTCGGCACCTTCCTGATGCTGACCGGCCTGAACCTCGGCTTCACCAAGCTGATCAGCGGCTCCGTCTCCACCAAGAGCATCGCCGACATGGAGGGCTTCAGCTCCGCGCGCGCCCTCTTCGCCTCGCAGTGGAACATCGGCTCGGTCACCCTGAAGGTGACCATCCTGTGGTGGCTGGCCCTGGTCGCCGTGGCCACCTGGATCCTGCTGCGCACCCGCGCCGGGAACTGGATCTTCGCCGTGGGCGGCGGGGCCGACGCGGCCCGCGCGACCGGCGTGCCCGTCGTGAAGACCCGTATCGGCCTGTACATGGGCGTGGCCCTGTGCGCCTGGATCTCCGGACAGCACATCCTCTTCTCGTTCGACGTGGTCCAGTCGGGCGAGGGCGTCGGCAACGAGTTCCTCTACATCATCGCGGCCGTCATCGGCGGCTGTCTGATGACCGGCGGCTACGGCTCCGCCATCGGCTCGGCGGTCGGCGCCTTCATCTTCGGCATGACCAGCAACGGCATCGTCTACGCCCAGTGGAACCCGGACTGGTTCAAGTTCTTCCTCGGCGCGATGCTGCTGCTCGCGACGCTGCTCAACGCATGGGTCCGCAAGCGGGCGGAGGCGAAGTGACGATGACCGTGTCCCACGAGAAGACCGCCGAGAAGGCCCCGCCCGCCCTGGTGAAGCTGACCGACGTCAGCAAGTACTACGGCAACATCCGCGCGCTCCAGGGGGTCTCCCTGGAGGTGTCGGCCGGCGAGATCACCTGCGTCCTCGGCGACAACGGCGCCGGCAAGTCCACCCTCATCAAGATCATCGCGGGGCTGCACCGGCACGACGCCGGATCCTTCGAGATCGAGGGGGAGGAGACCGTGCTCGCCAACCCGCGCGCGGCCCTCGACCGCGGCATCGCCACCGTCTACCAGGACCTGGCCGTCGTCCCCCTGATGCCGGTATGGCGCAACTTCTTCCTCGGCTCCGAGCCGACCAGGGGCCGCGGCCCCTTCCGCCGCCTCGACGTGGAGCTCATGCGCGAGACCACCCGCGCCGAGCTGCTGCGCATGGGCATCGACCTGCGCGACGTCGACCAGCCCATCGGCACCCTCTCCGGCGGCGAGCGGCAGTGCGTGGCCATCGCCCGCGCCGTCCACTTCGGCGCGAAGGTCCTCGTACTCGACGAGCCCACCGCGGCCCTCGGCGTCAAGCAGTCCGGCGTCGTCCTCAAGTACGTCGCCGCAGCCCGTGACGCGGGCCTCGGCGTGGTCCTGATCACCCACAACCCGCACCACGCCCACCTGGTCGGGGACCGGTTCGTGCTCCTCAAGCGCGGCACCATGGCGGGCAGCCACACCCGCGACTCGATCACCCTCGACGAGCTGACCCGTCAGATGGCGGGCGGCTCCGAGCTCGACGAACTGAGCCACGAACTGGAGCGAGTGGCAGAATCAGGGTCATCGGGCTCAGCAGGGCCAGACGACACCTCCGGCACCACCGCACCCACGAGGGACGACACGACTCGATGAGCACGTACCGGGACTTCACGCTCGCCCACCGGGGTTCGGCGCGAGGCACCGTCCTGCGGACCATCGGCACCCGTGAGCGCCGGTCGCACCTGACCGCCCCGCGCGTCCCGACCGTCGGCATCGACATCGGCGGCACCAAGGTGATGGCCGGGGTGGTCGACGCCGACGGCATCATCCTGGAGAAGATCCGCACCGAGACCCCGGACAAGTCCAAGAGCCCCAAGGTCGTCGAGGACACCATCGTCGAGCTGGTCCTGGACCTCTCCGACCGGCACGACGTGCACGCGGTGGGCATCGGGGCGGCCGGCTGGGTCGACGCCGACCGCTCGCGGGTGCTCTTCGCACCCCACCTGGCCTGGCGCGACGAGCCGCTGCGCGACGCCCTGCAGTCCCGGCTCGCGGTCCCGGTCATGGTCGACAACGATGCCAACACCGCCGCCTGGGCGGAATGGCGCTTCGGCGCCGGGCGCGGCGAGGACCACCTCGTCATGATCACGCTGGGCACCGGCATCGGCGGGGCCATCCTCGAAGGCGGCCAGGTCAAGCGCGGCCGGTACGGGGTCGCCGGTGAGTTCGGCCACATGCAGGTCGTCCCCGGCGGCCACCGCTGCCCCTGCGGCAACCGCGGCTGCTGGGAGCAGTACAGCTCCGGCAACGCCCTGGTCCGCGAGGCCCGCGAGCTCGCCGCCGCCGACTCCCCGGTGGCGTACAACATCATCGCCAGAGTCGGCGGCAACGTCCAGGAGATCACCGGGCCGCTCATCACCGAACTGGCCCGCGAGGGCGACGCCATGTGCGTCGAGCTGCTCCAGGACATCGGCCAGTGGCTCGGCGTCGGCATCGCCAATCTCGCGGCCGCCCTCGACCCCGCCTGCTTCGTCATCGGCGGCGGCGTCAGCGCCGCCGACGACCTGCTGATCGGCCCCGCCCGGGACGCCTTCCGCCGCCACCTCACCGGCCGCGGCTACCGGCCCGAGGCCCGGATCGCCAAGGCCCAGCTCGGCCCCGAGGCAGGTATGGTCGGAGCCGCCGACCTCGCCCGACTGGTCGCCCGCCGCTTCCGCCGCGCCACCCGCCGCCGCGTGGAGCGCTACGAACGGTACGAGCGCTACGCGCAGCAGCTGGGCCGGCGCGACACCACCGGCCCCGAGGACCAGGAACCGAAAGCGTGACACCCCCGCCCACCCTGCCCCGCCAGGCCTCCGCCCCCGACGGGGGCGGCACTCGGCCGCCCACCGCCGAGGACCGCAGGCACGTCGTCAAGCGCCGCTGGATCACCGCGATCATCATCGTGCTGCTGATCGGCGTGCCCGCGGGCTACCTGGCGATCTCCACCCAGCAGAGCCGCGAGAGCGGCCGCGACAAGGCCGCGAAGATCGGCGCCACCAAGGTGCGGCCCGGCTGGCCCTCGAAGGTGCAGCGCAGCATCTACGAGGTCCCCATCCCGGACAAGGCCTGGCGGGTCGGGTTCCTGGAGACCAACAACTGGCGCACCAGCCGGCTCTTCACCGCGTTCGCGGTCACCCCGGCGGACCTGGACGGCTTCCTCGCCTCCGTCGGCACCAGCCGGGCCGCGCTGAACCAGGGGGAGGTCGCGATCTCCCCGCACGACGCCGAGGTCGCGGGCTGGAGCTGGAGCCCGAAGGCCTCCTGGTACGGGATCACCCTGGAGCAGCCGAACCCGCGCCCCACCCGGGACATCACGGTCGACCTCACGGACCCGGAGCAGCCCAAGGTCTACGTGGTTTCCACCACCACCCCGTAAGACACCCCCTAGCCTTGGATCATGAAGCTCACCAAGCGGCTGCACTCCTGCGTTCAGCTGGAGAAGGACGGGCGCACGCTCGTCATCGACCCGGGCGCCTTCAGCGAACCGGACGCGGGCCTCGGGGCGGACGCCCTGCTGGTCACGCACGAACACCCCGACCACTTCGAGGAGGGCCGGCTGCGGGCCGCCCTCGACGCGAACCCGGCGGCCGAGCTGTGGACCCTGCGCAGCGTCGCGGAGAAGCTGGCCCCCGCCTACCCGGGCCGGGTGCACACCGTGGGCCACGGCGACGCCTTCGCCGCCGCCGGGTTCGAGGTCCAGGTGCACGGGGAACTGCACGCGGTGATCCACCCGGACATGCCGCGGATCACGAACGTCGGCTACCTGGTGGACGCTTCGCTCTTCCACCCCGGGGACGCGCTGACCGTGCCCGGGGCCCCGGTGGAGACGCTGATGCTCCCGGTGCACGCGCCCTGGAACAAGGTCTCCGAGGTGATCGACTACCTCCGCGAGGTCAAGCCGCGCCGGGCCATCGACATCCACGACGCCTACCTCGCCGACATCGCCCGCCCCATCTACGACAAGGCCCTGGACGCCCTGGGCGGCACCGACCACGGCCGACTCACCGCCGGGGACAGCGCCGACCTGTGACTGTCGGTGCCGGGCGGTAGGTTGGGACGCATGCGTATTGCCACGTTCAACGTCAACTCCATCACCGCCCGGCTGCCCCGCCTGCTGGCCTGGCTGGAGAGCTCCGGTACGGACGTCCTGTGCGTCCAGGAGACCAAGTGCTCCGCGGAGCAGTTCCCGCACGACGCGCTGCGCGAGCTGGGCTACGAATCGGCCGTCAACGCCACCGGCCGGTGGAACGGCGTGGCCCTGCTCTCCAAGGTCGGCCTCGACGACGTGGTCACGGGGCTGCCCGGCGGCCCCTTCTACGAGGACGTCGACGAGCCCCGCGCGATCTCCGCCACCTGCGGCGGGGTCCGCGTCTGGTCCGTCTACGTGCCCAACGGGCGCGAGGTCGAGCACGACCACTACGGCTACAAGCTGGACTGGTTCCGCGCCCTGACCACCGCCGTCGCCGAGGACGCGGCCGGCCCCCGCCCCTTCGCCGTGCTCGGCGACTTCAACGTGGCCCCGACCGACGAGGACGTCTACGACCCGGCCGTCTTCGCGGGCCTGACCCACGTCACCCCCGCCGAGCGGGCCGCCCTGGAGGCACTGCGCGGCGCCGGGCTCTCCGATGTGGTGCCGCGCCCCCTCAAGTACGACCGTCCGTACACGTACTGGGACTACCGCCAGCTCGCCTTCCCCAAGAACCGGGGCATGCGCATCGACCTGGTGTACGGAAACCAGCCCTTCGCCAAGGCCGTCACCGACGCCTACGTCGACCGCGAGGAGCGCAAGGGCAAGGGCGCCTCGGACCACGCGCCCGTCGTCGTGGACCTGGACCTCGACCGCTAGTGCTGTGACCGCCGCGGCATCGGAGCGTGTCCAGGCGCGCCCTGTGGCCAGCGGCGGATCCCGGTGCGACGCTGGGCGGTATGAACATCCCTTTCCTGGACAACTGGCTGAACCGGCACGATTCGGAACAGGGTGCGGGTCTCGCCGCCGCCCTGGCGGATGATCCCGAGGGCGTCGCGGAGTTGTTCTCGGAGTGCGAGATGCTGCGCGTCCAGGCGAGGGCGGCCGGGCTCGAACTGGACGAGACCCAGGCCTCGTTGGAGGCGCTCGACCAGCTGATGCCCCGCTGGCGGCGGGATCCCGAGATCGTGCCCTGGCTCGGCAACGACGCGGGCTTCTACCTCGGGACCGTGATCATCCGGACCATCGCGGGCGCCGGCTGGCAGGTCTGGCCCAACGGCCAGCCGGTGATCCGGCTGGCCTCGGGCCGGGAGCTGAACGTGATCGAATCGGGCGTTTCGTGGGCGATGACCGGCTCCCCCGAGCTCAGCCAGGCCTACGCCGAGGCCTCGGAGGGCTGACCCGCGGCGAGCTTTATGTCCCTTTTAGGCGTGTCGAAGTGAAGTGCCCTTCCTGGGCTGGATAGTTTGCGCTGACCTCGACACCGACAAGTGGGCAGGGCAGCGCATGGCCGTCGATCCGTTGATCGAGCTGCGGGACGTCAACAAGCACTTCGGACAGTTGCACGTACTCCAAGACATCAACCTCACCGTCGGCCGCGGGGAGGTGGTGGTGATCATCGGCCCCTCCGGCTCGGGGAAATCGACGCTGTGCCGGGCCATCAACCGGCTCGAAACCGTTGAATCGGGCACCATCCTCCTCGACGGACAGCCGCTGCCCGCCGAGGGCAAGGAACTGGCCCACCTGCGCGCCGAGGTCGGGATGGTCTTCCAGTCCTTCAACCTCTTCGCGCACAAGACCGTCCTCGCGAACATCTCCCTCGCGCAGATCAAGGTCCGCAAACGCCGCAGGGAGGAGGCGGACAAGCGCTCCCGGGAGCTCCTGGAGCGCGTCGGCCTCGCCGACCAGGCCGAGAAGTTCCCCGCCCAGCTCTCCGGCGGCCAGCAGCAGCGCGTCGCCATCGCCCGCGCCCTCGCCATGAACCCCAAGGCCCTGCTCTTCGACGAGCCCACCTCCGCGCTCGACCCGGAGATGATCAACGAGGTGCTGGAGGTCATGCAACAGCTGGCCAAAGAGGGCATGACCATGGTCGTGGTCACCCACGAGATGGGCTTCGCCCGCTCCGCCGCCAACCGCGTCGTGTTCATGGCCGACGGCAGGATCGTCGAGGACCGGACCCCGGAGCAGTTCTTCACCGCACCCGAGAGCGCGCGGGCCAGGGACTTCCTTTCCAAGATCCTCAAGCACTGAGGGGGGCCGGCCGATGAGACACCTCCGCGCACTGGCCCTCGCCGTGGTCCTGCTCGCCGCCGCCACCGGCTGCGGCAAGTCCGGCAGCCCGCCGGTCAAGGGACCACAGCCCGAGGACCTGCCCGCGTACAAGGTCGACACCGCCTTCCGGCTGCCCGAATCCCGCACCTGGGAGAAGGCGCGCAAGCGCGGCCACCTCGTGGTCGGCGCCAAGGAGGACCAGCCGTACATGGGGGAGAAGGACCCCGCGAGCGGCGGCTACTCCGGCTTCGACATCGAGATCGCCAAGATGATGTCGGCCTCGCTCGGCTTCGACCCCAAGACCATCGAGTTCAAGACGATCGCCTCCGCCAACCGCGAGACGGCCCTGCAGAACGGCCAGATCGACTACTACGTCGGCACCTACACGATCAACGACAACCGCAAGAAGCAGGTCGGCTTCGCCGGTCCCTACTTCATGGCGGGCCAGTCCCTCCTGGTCCGCAGGGACGAGAAGGACATCAAGGGCCCCGAGGACCTCGCGGGCAAGAAGGTCTGCTCGGCCGCCGGCTCCACCCCGTACCAGCGGCTCCAGAAGGAGTTCCCCAAGGCGGTCCTCGTCGCCTACGACACCTACTCGGTCTGCGTGGACAACCTGCTCACCTACCAGGTCGACGCCGTCTCCACCGACGACTCCATCCTCCTCGGCTACGCGGCCAAGGTCCCCGAGGAGCTCAAGGTCGTCGGCAAGCCCTTCTCCAAGGAGCCCTACGGCATCGGCGTCCCGCGCAGCGACAACGCCCTGCGCTTCGCGCTCGACGACGCCCTGGAGGCGAACGAGAAGAACGGCAACTGGAAGAAGGCCTACGAGGCCACGCTCGGCCTGTCCGGGGTGCCAGCCCCCACGCCGCCGCCCATCGACCGCTACCCGGCGGGCTGAGGGAGAGGACACCGCCATGGACGTACTCACCGAGAACTTCGCGCTCTACGGGAAGGGGTTCCTCGGCACCGTCGAGCTGACCGTCTACGCCTCCCTCCTCGCCCTGGTCCTGGGCTTCGTCATGGCCTCCTTCCGCGTCGCACCCGTCGGCTCCTTCCGGGTCTTCGGCACGGTCTGGGTCACCATCCTGCGCAACACCCCGCTCACCCTGCTCTTCTTCGCCGTACTGCTGGGCCTGCCCCGCTTCGGACTGGTCCTGCCCTTCCAGCTGTTCGCCGTCCTCGCACTCGGCTGCTACACGTCCGCCTTCATCTGCGAGGCCCTGCGCTCGGGCATCAACACCGTGCCCAAGGGCCAGGGCGAGGCCGCCCGGAGCCTCGGGATGTCCTTCGGCCAGACGCTCGGCACGGTGGTCCTCCCGCAGGCCTTCCGCTCCGTCATCCCGCCCATCGGCTCCACCCTGATCGCGCTCGCCAAGAACTCCGCGATCGCCGGCGCCTTCAGCGTCACCGAGCTGCTGGGCACGTACAAGACCCTCAACGAGCTGGGCTACAGCATCATCTGGACCTTCGTCTGGATCGCCGTCGGCTACCTGATCATCACCCTGTCCATCAGCGCGCTCTTCAACGTGCTGGAGAAGCGCTTCGGAGTCGCCCGATGACCGCGCACGCGCTCCACGGGGACATGCAGTCCACCGCCCTCTACGACATCCCCGGCCCCCAGGCCCGGCGCCGGCACTTCCTCTACGGGCTCCTGTCGACCGCGGTGATCCTCGGACTGCTGGCCTGGATCCTCTACCTGCTCTTCGACACCCAGCAGTTCACCGCCTCCAAGTGGGGCCCGTTCACCTACGAGGGCATCCAGGAGCTGCTGCTCAAGGGCCTGGGCAACACCCTCAAGGCCTTCGCCTACGCCTCGGTGCTCGCGCTCGTGCTCGGCGCGGTGCTCGCCACCGGCAGGCTCTCGGTCCACCGGCCGGTCCGCTGGCTGTCGACGCTGTGCGTGGAGTTCTTCCGGGCCATGCCGGTGCTGGTGATGATCTTCTTCATCTTCGTCGCGCTGAAGGTCCAGCCGCTGCCCGCGCTGGTGGCGGGGCTGGCCCTCTACAACGGTTCGGTGCTCGCGGAGGTCTTCCGTACTGGCATCAACTCGGTGGCCAGGGGGCAGGGCGAGGCCGCGTACGCCCTCGGCATGCGCAAGACGCAGGTGATGACCCACGTCCTCGCCCCGCAGGCGGTCCGGGCGATGCTGCCCACCATCATCAGCCAGCTGGTGGTGGCCCTGAAGGACACCTCGCTCGGCTACCTGATCACCTATGAGGAGTTCCTGCACGCGGGCAAGCTGATCGCCTCCAACCTCGACTACGACCTGCCCTTCATCCCGGTCGTGATGATCATCTCGCCGATCTACATCGGGATGTGCATCCTGCTGTCCTGGTTCGCCACCTGGGTGGCCCGGCGGGAGCGGGGCAGCCCCAAGACCAAGGCGGTGGAGGTCGCCCCGGCCGAGCCGGGAGTGGTGCTGCCGGGCCGGGAGTAGCCCCCAAGAGCCTCCCACCCCCTGGGCCCAGGGGGCGTGGGGGACCCCCACCCCGGCAGCAGCCGTGGATCACTGCTCGCGCAGCGGCACCGAGACGTACGAGGGATCGGTGCGCGGCGAGGAGAAGGTCAGCTGCGCGCCGGTGGGGTTGTGCTCGATGTAGAGCGGGTCCACGGTGTCGACGACGAGGGCGAGCCGGTGGCCCGCGGGCACGTCGTAGGCGGTGGAGAAGAGCTCCAGGTCCACGCCGAACGCCTGCCCGGGGGTGCGGCCGTGGAAGGTGTACGGGGCGTTGCTGACCAGCTTGCCGATGCCGAGCGGGCCGACGTCGTAGAGGTACGCGACGAAGGTGCCGTCGGCCTTCGTGGGCGTGACGGTGGTGTGCAGCCGGGCCGTGCCGCGGACCCGGCGGTCCTCGCCGTAGCGCTCCGACTGCCAGACCGCGGCGAAGGCGCGGGGGAGGAGCGGGACGGAGGCGGTCGGGGGCGCCTTGACGAACTGGTCGAGGATGCTGGAGAGGAAGAGGATCCCGCCGTTGGCGCCGGAGTCCACGTTGGCGAAGAGGTGCTCGCTGTCGGAGAGCGCGAGCTTCTCGGTGCCGCCGGAGCCGACCGACTTCCAGTCGGCGTAGCCCTCGTAGCCGTCGTTGCTGCGGGACTTGATCTGCACCGGGGCCTCGGTGTCGACGCCGTTGCGCTCGCCCTTGAGGTAGCGGTCGAACCAGCGGTGGGCGTTGGTCCAGGTGTCGTTGGGCAGGCCGAGCAGGCCGGTGGCCTCGGCGGTGGCGTGGTCGCCTGGGCGGAACTCAAGGCGCTTGGGCCCGGTCAGCTTCCCGAAGAACTCGGCGTACTGGTTGGGCGGGAAGATGGTGTCGCCCCAGGCGTTGCCCAGCATGATCGCGGCGCCGTTGGCGTTGATCCGGTCCACCTGCTCGGCGGCCGAGCGCTTCCTGCCCCAGTCGATCATCGCCTGCTCGTTCTCCAGCTCGGAGCCGAGGAAGTCGCCGAGGATCCGCTGGAGTTCGGGGCCGGGGCGGCCGGTGAGGTAGCCGGCGGCGCCGAGCATTCCGGCGGCCTGGAGGTGCTGGGTGCGGCCGGAGTAGATGGACTCGATGAGGTCGGCCCAGCCGCTGAGCGCGACCACGGCCTTGATGCGCGGGTCGTGCGCGGAGGCCAGCAGGCTGATGCCCGCGCCGTACGAGACGCCGCCGAGGCCGATGCGGGCGGCGTCGGCCGGGGTGGTGGCGAGGGCCCAGTCGATGACGGCGGAGACGTCGGCGATGTCCGGCGGGCCGGCCACCTCGATCATGCCGCCGGAGAGCCAGAAGCCGCGGGAGGTGTAGCTGACCACGACGTAGCCGGAGTCGGCGAGCTGCTTGGCCTGGGCGATGTATTCGATCTGCGGCATGCCCCAGCTGGTGGGCAGCACGATCAGGGGGTACTTCTGGCCGGCCTTGGCGCCGGCCGGGGTGAAGACGTTGCCCTTGAGGGTGATGCCTCCGGAGCCCGGGATGTCGTGGAAGGTCAGCCCCGACGAGGCTGCCCGGGCGTCGGCGGAGGCGGTCGCGGAGGCGGCGGGAGCCGCCTGGGCCTGGTGGGGGGCCAGGCCCAGGGCGGCTGCCGCCAGCAGGGCTGCCACGGCTGCGGCGGTGGTGGTGCGGTGGGTGCGGTCCATCAATCGCTCCTCGCGTACGCCGGGTCGTCAAAGTGACCCGACGGTAACGGGAGGGGGTTACCGAAAGTAACCCATCGGTAAGTTACGCACTGGTAACGATTGAACGAGAGTCAGTGGATCGCTCAGCCGTTCTGCGGAGCGCCGGACAGGGCGCTCTTGGCCTTCCACTGGTCCCAGGAGAGGTTCCACTCGCCGTAGCCGTTGCCGATGTCGGCGTTGCCCTTCGAGCCCTCGCCGACGACCTCGAACGGGTCGCCGACCTGCACCTCGGCGTAGAAGGACGCGGCGTTGGCGTCGCTCATCCCCACGCAGCCCGAACTGGTGTTGGCGCTGCCGAAGTTGGCGCTGTTCCACGGTGCGGCGTGGGCGTACATGCCCGACCAGGTCAGCCGCATCGAGTAGTCGACCATCTTGTCGTAGGCGTCACCGAGGCCCACCGTCTGGGAGTCCATCCGGATGGTGCCCTCCTTCGACATCAGCACCATCTTCCCGGACCAGGAGGCCTTCTTGCCGCCCGGGGTGCCGGCCGAGATCGGGATGGTCTTCACCGTCTGGCCGTCCTCGGTCACCTTCATCTTCTTGGTGTCGAGGCTGACCTCCATCCGGCGGTCCTTGCCGATCTTGAACTCGGTGTTGTAGTCCCGCGCGAAGAGTCCGCCGCCCGGGCCGGAGTCCACGCCGTTCAGGTTCATCTCGACCTTCACGTCGGTGCCGGACTTCCAGTAGTCCTTCGGCCGCCAGTCCACCCGGTCCTTGCCGGAGTAGTCCTTGAACCAGCCCCAAGAACCCTCGGTGTTGTCCGAGGTGGTGACCTTCAGCTGCTTCTCCACCTCGGCCTTGTTCTTGACCGGGTTGTCGAAGACCAGCGAGACCGGCATGGCCACGCCCACCGTGATGCCCTTGGTGATGTTGATCGAGACCTTGTTCACCTTGTCGGCGGCGGAGGTCTTGAACTGGGTGGTCGCGCTCTGGCTGTCGGTGTTCTGCGCCTCGACCTTGTAGTCCGTGCCGGGCGAGGCGTTGCGCTCCGAGGTCCAGGTCCTGCCGTCGGCGGATATCTGTCCGGGCAGCTCCCCACCCTTGCCGTCCGTCACCTTCACCAGCGAGAACTTGCCGTCGGCGAGGGTCACCTTCACGGGCTCACCGGCCTTGACCTGATCGCCCGTGAGGTTCACGGAGATCGCCATGTCCGGCTTCGGCTTGATCTCCGCCGTGCCGGACCCGCTGCCGGCCGATCCCGAGCCGCCCCCGCAGGCGGTCAGCGCGAGGGCCAGAAGTGCGGTGCCCGCCATGGCGGTGCGGCGTGTGCGGCTCAACGAAGGGCCCCTTCAAGTGGTGGTGGTAATGAACGTCCGCAAACTAGGAGCGGACAGAGCGACTTTAGGTTGCGGAACCGGGGGAAAAGATCGGTATTTCTCCTGTGACATGGACCGCAGCAAAACGGTCATCGTCCGGTCACAATCGCCGCGCACGTCGGTCACGGGCGGCTGTGAGAGTCCTGTGCATACCCCTTCGGACCGAACAGGAAGGCCGTCAGCCGTGTGTGCACTGCTCGTGACGACCGCTCAGCAGGATCAGGACCAGGAGCTGAGGGTGCGCGCCCTGTCCGTCTCCGAATACAAGTGGTTCCTTTCGCGGAACCGGAACGCGAGCTTTCTCCAATACCCGTCCTGGGCCGAGGTGAAGGACCTTTGGCGCTCGGAAAGGGTCGGATGGCACTTGCCCGACGGGACCCTCGTCGGGGCCGGACTCGTTCTCTATCGCCAATTCCCGGGCACCCGCAAATACTTCGCGTACCTCCCCGAGGGTCCCGTGGCCGACTGGTCCGACCCGTACATCGACCGCTGGCTCACCCCCCTCATGCGCCACCTGAAGGCGGCCGGGGCCTTCGCCGTCCGCATCGGCCCCACCCCCGCCTACCGCCGCTGGGACGCCGCCACCGTCAAATCGGCCACCGGGCCCGGCCGGCAGATATCCGACGTGCTCGCCACCGAGGTCGACCCCGTCGGCGCCGCCCTCGCCGACCGGCTGCGCACCCGCGGCTGGAAACGCTGCGGCGGCGAGGACGACGGCGACGCCCAGCCCCGCCACGTCTTCCGCGTGCCGCTGGCCGGCCGCACCCGCGACGAGCTGTGGTCGGGCCTGAACCAGGAGTGGCGGCGCAATGTGCGCAAGGCCACAAAGGCGGGCGTGGAGACGGTCCTCGGCACCTCGGCCGACCTGCCCGAGTTCTACCGGCTGCTGCGGATCACCGAGGAGCGCGACGGCTTCCGGCTCGGCCGCTCCCTCGCGTACTACGAGCAGCAGTACCGGGTCCTCAACGCCGAGGAACCGGGCCGGATGCGGCTCTACCTGGGCATCCACCAGGGCGAGATCCTCGCCGCCCACACGATGATCGTCGCAGGGAAGCGGGTCTGGTACCAGACCGGCGCCTCCGCCGACCACCGCCGCGAGGTCCGCCCCAGCAACGCCCTTCAGTGGCGCATGATGTGCGAAGCCCACGACCTCGGAGCGGACGAATACGACATGCGCGGGGTACCCTCCACCCTCGACCCCGACGAACGTTCCTTCGGGCTGCTGCGCTGGAAGCTCGGCACCGGCGGGCAGGTCGTCGAGACGCTCGGAGAGTGGGAGACCCCGATGGACGGATACGCCAACACGGCGCTCTACAAGGCGTTCCAGGCCTACATGGCCCGCCGGTGACCCACGGCACCACGGCCGCGGCCGCCGCGACGACCGCGCCGCACGGCGGTCCCGGCGCACCCCAGGGCGACACCGCTGCCGCCAGCGACACCGTCGCCGGCAGCGGG
Organism: Streptomyces sp. NPDC059989; assembly: GCF_042736975.1. Lineage (NCBI taxonomy): Bacteria > Bacillati > Actinomycetota > Actinomycetes > Kitasatosporales > Streptomycetaceae > Streptomyces > Streptomyces sp. NPDC059989. Next base: position 161,717 of record NZ_JBHWUO010000006.1, on the reverse strand, counting down.
ACCGCTGCCGGCGACGGAGCCGCTCCCGCGCCGAAGAAGACCTCCGTGCTGCGCAGCGGCGCGCTCATGGCGGCCGGCTCGATCGTCTCCCGCGCCATCGGCTTCGTCCGCTCCGCCGTCGTCGTCGCCGCCCTCGGCACCGGACTGACCGGCGACGGCTACGCCGTCGCCAACACGGTCCCGAACATCATCTACATGCTGCTCATCGGCGGCGCGCTCAACGCCGTCTTCGTGCCCGAGCTGGTGCGCGCCGCCAAGGAGCACGCCGACGGCGGTTCCGCCTACACCGACCGGCTGCTCACCGCCTGCACCGCGGCCCTCGTCGCGCTCACCGCCGTCGCGGTCCTCGCCGCCCCGCTCATCGTCTCGGCGTACACCGACTACAGCGGAGCCCAGGCGGACACCACCGTGGCGCTGGCCCGGTACTGCCTGCCGCAGATCCTCTTCTACGGGCTGTTCACCCTGCTCGGCCAGGTGCTGAACGCCCGCGGCCGGTTCGGCGCGATGATGTGGACCCCGGTCCTCAACAACTTCGTGATCATCGGCGTCTTCGGGCTCTTCCTCTACCTCTCCCACGACGCCGCGGACGGTCTCACCGCCGCCGACACCCGGCTGCTGGGCCTCGGCACCACCGCGGGCATCGTCATCCAGGCCCTGGCCCTGGTCCCCTCGCTGCGCGCCGCCGGCTTCCGCTGGCGCCCCCGCTTCGACTGGCGCGGCAGCGGCCTCGGCCGCCCGCTGCGCAACGCGGGCTGGCTGGTCATGCTCGTCTTCACCAACCAGATCGCCTACTGGGTCGTCACCCGGCTGTCCACCACCACCGGACAGCACGCCGTCGAGGCCGGCCTCGCGGGCGGCGCCGGCTACACCGCCTACAGCAACGCCTACCAGCTGTGGATGGTCCCGCAGGGCATCATCACGGTCTCGCTCGTCACGGCCCTGATGCCGCGGATGAGCTCTGCCGCCGCCGACGGCGACCTCGCCGCCGTGCGCAGGGACGTCTCCTACGCGCTGCGCTCCAGCGCCGCCCTCGTCGTCCCCGCCGCCGCGCTCTTCGCCGCCCTCGCGCCCTGGGTGATCGGCGCCGTCTTCGGCTACGGCCGCACCGGCGCCGCCGACGTCGAGGTCATGGCGGGCATGCTGGTGGCCTTCGCGCCCGGCCTGATCGCCTACTCCGCGCAGTACGTGCTCTCGCGCGGCTTCTACGCCCTGTCCGACACCCGGACCCCCTTCTTCCTCAACCTGGTCATCGCCGCGTCGAACGCCGCCCTGTCGGCCGCCGCGTACTTCCTGCTGCCCCCGCGCTGGGCGGTCACCGGCATGGCCGCGGCCTCCTCCGTCGCCTTCCTCGCGGGCGCCGCCGTGACCGCGTACACCCTCGCCCGCAGGCTCGGCCCGCGCGCGGGGACCCGTACCGAACGCCGCGCCACCGCCGTACGCACCCACCTGCGGGTGCTGGCCGCCTGCGTACCTGCGGCCGCCGCCGGATACGCCGCCGCCCGGTTCGCCGACCGGTTCGGGGACTTCGCCGCGGTCGGGGCGGGAACCGCGGTGCTGCTGCTCGTCGTCGTCCTCCTCGCCGGGCCGTTGCGCCTGACGGAGATCACCGACCAGCTGGACTCCCTGCGGCGCCGCATCGGCCGTTAGAGGGACGAAGGCGCTGAACCACCCTGGGATACTGACCCGATGCCACGCGTACTGCTGATCGAGGACGACCCTTCCATCCGCGAAGGCGTGGGCCTCGGCCTGCGCCGCCGCGGCCACGAGGTGAGCGTCGCCGAGGACGGCGAGACGGGCCTCGCCCTGATGGCCTCCTTCCGCCCCGAGCTGGTCCTGCTCGACCTGATGCTGCCCGGGATGAACGGCGTGCAGGTCTGCCGCAGGATCCGAGAGACCAGCGAGGTCCCGATCATCATGCTCACCGCGCGCGGCGACGACTTCGACATAGTCATCGGCCTGGAGGCCGGCGCCGACGACTACATCGTCAAACCCGCCCGCACCGAGGTCATAGAGGCCCGCGTCAAAGCCGTACTGCGCCGGCTCATAGACCCCGTCGGCGCCCGTCCCGAGGTCGAGCACCACGGCGAGCTCGCCGTCGACCGCAGCGGACTGACCGTCGCCAAGAACGGCGAGCGCGTCCCCCTCGCCCCCAGCGAGCTCAAGCTCCTGCTGCACCTGTCGGCCTCTCCCGAACAGGTCTTCTCCCGCCAGCAGCTGCTGGAGTACGTCTGGGACCACAGCTACCACGCCGACGCCCGGCTGGTGGACGCCTGCGTCCGCCGCCTGCGCCACAAGATCGAGGACCCGGCCCGCAGCCCCCGCTACATCCAGACCGTGCGCGGCTTCGGCTACCGCTTCGGGCCCCTGCAGGCGTCGTGAGGCGCATAGCGCCGCTGGGCCTGCGCACCCGGTTGATCGCGGCCTTCCTGCTGGTCGCCGCGATCAGCGCGGTGACCACGGCCGCCCTCACCTACCAGCAGGCGCGCACCGCCATCCTCAAGCAGAGCCAGGACACCGCCCTCAACACCCTGCGGGACCAGCTCGAACAGCAGCCCCTGAAGCTCCCGATGACCCAGGAGGACCTCCAGAAGGTCGTCATCGATCTCGGGAAACGGGCCAAACCGCACCCGTGGAGCGTCTTCGGCGAGTACGGCAGCCTCCGCGCCTCCGCCAACAGCGGCTGGGCCGCCTCCGGCGCGATCACCGACACCCTGCGCCAGAAGGTGCGCGACAACCAGTACGGCGCCTTCCAGCGGGTCGAGCTGAAGGGCGGCAACACGTACCTCACCTTCGGTGTCGCCGCCCGCTTCCACCACAACGGGTACGAGGAGCCCACCGGGGCCTTCTTCTTCGCCAGCATGCCGCTGTCCGACGAGAAGCAGACCGTCCAGGCCATGGTCGAGGCCGCCCAGACGGGCGCCGTGCCGGGCCTGGCCATCGCCGTGGTCCCCGCGCTGCTGGCCGCCCGCAGCGTGCTGCGGCCGGTCCGCGACATGCGGCGGGCCGCCCAGCGGCTGGGCCGCGGCCGCCTCGACACCCGCATCGAGGTGCGGGGCGCCGACGAACTCGCCGGCCTCGCCCGCACCTTCAACGAGACGGCCCGCGCCCTGGAGCAGTCGGTCCGCGAGCTCCAGGAGGCGGAGACCCGGGCCCGCCGGTTCGCCTCCGACGTCTCCCACGAACTGCGCACGCCCCTCGCCGGAATGCTCGCCGTCACCGAAGTGCTCGACGAGGACGCCGAGCAGCTCGACCCCGACACCGCCAAGGCCCTGCGCCTGGTCAGCGCCGAGACCGGCAAACTCGCCGTCCTCGTCGAGGACCTGATGGAGATCTCCCGCTTCGACGCCCGCGCCGCCGAGCTCAACCTCGACGACGTGGACGTCGCCGAAGCCGTGGCCAAGACCCTGGAACGGCGGCGCTGGGACGACGGCAGCGTCTTCACCGTCTTCACCGAGCTGCCGGCCGGGGTCCGCGCCCGGCTCGACCCGCGCCGCTTCGACGTGATCCTCGCCAACCTCGTCGGCAACGCCCTGCGCCACGGCGGAGCCCCCGTCCGCGTCACCGTACGGACGGCGCCGGGCGCAAAGGACGGCGAGCGGCTGCTGATCGAGGTCGCCGACAGCGGGCCCGGCATCGCCCCCGAGGTGCTGCCGCACATCTTCGACCGCTTCTTCAAGGCCGACGCCGCCCGCACCCGCTCCGCGGGCAGCGGCCTCGGGCTCGCCATCACCCTGGAGAACGTCCGCCTGCACGGCGGCACCCTGCTGGCGGGCAACGGTCCGGCCGGGGGAGCGGTGTTCACCCTCGACATGCCGCTGGAGGCCCGGGAATGACAGCGCGGAAGGCATGGAAGGCATGGAAGGCATGGAAGGCGCGGAAGGCGCGGAAGGGGTGGATGCGGGGCGGCGCTGCGGCCGCGACGCTGGCGGGCTGCGCCCTGCTGCTCGCCGGATGCGGGATCAAACCCACCGGGGTGATCGAGAGCGGGCACGCCGCCACCGTCGAGGTACCGGGCGCGGGAGGCCCCGTCCTCTACTTCGTCTCGCGCGAGGGTGACCGGCTCGTCCCGGCCCCCGTGTTCTCGGACGGCTACCGGATGGAAGCCGCCTCGCTCCTCCAGATGCTGCTGGCGGGCCCGGCCGGCCGCGCCCGGGAGGCCGGGCTCACCACGGCGCTGCCCCCGCCCGGCGACGCGCGCCAGGCAAGCGTGGCGTTCGCCGAGCCGGCGGACAGCGAACTGGTCACGGCCCAGCTGCCGTTCAAGGTGGGCGACCTGTCGGAGCTGGCCCGCGGCCAGCTCGTGTGCACCCTCGCCTTCGCCGGCGCCCCGGGCACCCTGAACCGGGTCACCCTCCGGGGCACCGACACCGCGCTCAGCCCCGCCGAGTGCGAGCTGGTGAGCTGACGGTCGTCCACGGGCGCGGGCACGCCGTCGGCCCCTTGCGGGCGGGGCCGCGCACCCGTCACGGTGGCCCCATGGACCCCGCCGCGGACGTGCCCGACGTCTTCGACCCCCGCATCTACGCCGAGGGCGTCCCGCACGCCCGCTACCGGCTGCTGCGCGAGCACCACCCGGTGGCCTGGCAGGCCGAGCCGGAGATCCGGGGCTGGCCCGCGGGCCCCGGCTTCTGGGCCGTCACCCGGCACGCCGACGTCGTCCGCGTCCTGCGCGACCACCGCACCTACTCCTCCTGGCTGGGCGCCACCCAGATCCGCGACCCCGACCCGGCCGACCTGCCCTTCCTACGGCGCACCATGCTCAACCAGGACCCGGACAAGGCCGCCGGGGACCACGGACGGCTGCGGCGGCTCGTCTCCCGCGCCTTCACCCCCGCCCGCGTCGACGCCTTCGCCGGGCGGGTGCGGGACCGCGCCCGCAGCCTGCTCGCCGCCGCCCGGGACCAGGCCGAGGAGGGGGCCGCCGACCTCGTGCGCACCGTCACCGACGAGTACGCGCTGCTCAACCTCACCGACCTGCTGGGCGTCCCGCCCGCCGACCGGGGCCTGCTGCTGGAGTGGACCGTACGGGTCATCGGCTACCAGGATCCCGAGGACGCGCCCGCACCCCGGCTCGGCCCGGACGGCAAGCCGCTGAACCCGCGCTCGCCGGCGCTGCTCGGCGAGATGTTCGCGTACGCCCGCGAACTGGCCGCCCACAAGCGGGCGCACCCCGGCGACGACGTGATGACCGCCCTCGCCGAGGCCCGGCTCGACCCGGCGGAGCTGGAGATGTTCTTCTTCCTGCTCACCGTCGCCGGCAACGACACCGTGCGCAGCGCCGCCCCCGGCGGGCTGCTCGCGCTCGCCCACGCCCCGGACGCCTACCGGCGGCTCGCCGCAGGGCACGTCCCGGTGGAGCGGGCCGTCGACGAACTCCTGCGCGTCCACCCGCCGGTGCTCAGCTTCCGCCGCACGGCCGCCGCCGACACCGAGCTGGCCGGGCAGCCGATCCGGGCCGGGGACAAGGTGGTCGTCTTCCACGCCTCCGCCAACCACGACGAGCGCGTCTTCACCGACCCCGACCGCCTCGACCTCGGCCGGGCGCCCAACCCGCACGTCTCCTTCGGGGACGGCCCGCACGTATGCCTGGGTGCCCACTTCGCCAGGCTCCAGCTGCGCACCCTCTACGAGGAGTGGTGCGCGGCCATGCCGCCGCCCGAACTCGCGGGCCCGCCGCGGCGGCTGGTCTCGAACTTCATCAACGGGATCACGCGACTGCCGCTGCGGGTGTGCGGGCCTCGCGGGTGACATCGGCCACCAGCTCCGTCACATCCGGCCCGTAGGCGTCGGAGTTGATCACCTTCAGCAGCACGCAGAAGGACTCGCCGCCGTACTTGCGGGCCAGCTGCCGGTGGTGCCGGGCGAGGTAGCGGGCCGCGGCCTGGTTGCTGTTGGCGGTCTGCCCCGACAGCAGGAACACCGGCCGGGAGCCCTGCCCGGTCGTCAGCCGCGCCAGCAGCACGTACTCGACCTGGCCCTTCTCCCAGCGGTACGTCTCCCCGCCCACGTTGATCGAACCCCGGTCCGGTCCGGGCTCGGTGGAGACGTCGACCCGCACCCCCGGGAGCATGGAGGCCAGGTGCGCCGTCGTCCTGGTGTTGGAGACCGGCCCGCCGACACAGAACTCGGCGCGCTCGCCGAAGCCCTGCCGGGCCGCGTCATGGGTGACGATCTGGACGTTCGCCCCGCAGTCCTTGATCAGGGCGGAGATCTCCAGCAGCGCGAAGGCGTCGTTGCGGTGCAGCGAGGAATCGGTGCCGCCCATCTGCCGGTTGACCACGAACAGGCAGTCGGAGCCGGTCGGCAGGCCGAAGAAGACCTGCTTGCGGCGGAGCGCGCGGCGCCACTGGTAGGTCCGGGTGAACCAGCCGAACCCGCCACTGAGGGCGGTGGCTATCACCCCCAACACGATGTTGCGCACGTCGTCGTTCATGCGCCGGATGCTAGGGCATCCGATCGGGAGGGTCACCAGCCGGTGCCGGGCCTCGTGAACTGCACGGACGGGGCGACTCCCTGACGGGACGGCGGGGTGGCCGATAGGCTCGGCGCACGCTGCCACTGGAGGTCCGGATGCACCGTTCCGCCGCCCGTACGTTACCGCTGCTGGCCCTCGCCGCCGCGCTCGTCTCGACCGGAGCCGCCGCCCCGCCTTCGGCCCCGGCAACCCCGGGCAAGGTGCCGGTCGCCGCCGGCTACGGCGGGGCCGTCGCCAGCGTCGACGCGGACGCCTCCGCCGTCGGCATCGCCGTCCTGCGCTCCGGCGGCAACGCCGTCGACGCGGCCGTCGCCACCGCCGCCGCGCTCGGCGTCACCGAGCCCTACTCGGCCGGCATCGGCGGAGGCGGCTACTTCGTCTACTACGACGCCGAGTCCCGCCGCGTACAGACCATCGACGGCCGCGAAACCGCCCCCGCCACGGCCACCGCCACCCTCTTCCAGGAGAACGGCGTCCCCATCCCCTTCGCCGAGGGCCAGACCAGCGGCCGCTCCGTCGGCGTCCCCGGCACCCCGGCCACCTGGAAGAGCGCACTCGACTCCTGGGGCAGCCGCCCGCTCGGCCAACTGCTGCGGCCCGCCGAGAAACTGGCCCGCGACGGCTTCACCGTGGACTCCACCTTCCGGGCCCAGACCGAGGCCAACCAGGACCGGTTCAAGGACTTCCCCGACACCCGGAAGCTGTTCCTGCCGGGCGGCGCCCTGCCGGTGGTCGGCTCCACCTTCAAGAACCCGGACCTGGCCGCCACCTACGCGGAACTCGCCCGCAAGGGAACCGGCGCCCTCTACAAGGGCCCCATCGCCGACGACATCGTCCAGGCCGTCCGCAAGCCCCCGGTGGACCCGGCGGCCACCCGCAACGTCCGGCCCGGCGACCTGACCACCGGCGACCTGCGCGCGTACGCGACCAAGCGGCAGGCCCCGACCCGGGTGGGCTACCGCGGCCTGGACGTCTACAGCATGGCGCCCTCCTCCTCCGGCGGCACCACCGTCGGCGAGGCGCTGAACATCCTGGAGGGGACCGATCTCTCCCGGCTGTCCGAGGCGCAGTACCTGCACCGGTTCATCGAGGCCTCCCGGATCTCCTTCGCCGACCGCGGCCGCTGGGTCGGCGACCCGGCCGCCGAGAACGTGCCGACGCGCGAACTGCTGTCCCAGCGCTTCGCCGACTCTCGCGCCTGCCTGATCAAGCCGGACCAGGCGCTGACCAGCCCGCTCGCCCCCGGGGACCCGCGCAGCCCCGCACCCTGCGCCACCACCGGGCAGGCCGCCCCGACCACCTACGAAGGGGAGAACACCACCCACCTGACGGTCGCCGACCGCTGGGGCAACGTGGTCTCCTACACCCTCACCATCGAGTCCACCGGCGGCAGCGCGATCACCGTCCCGGGCCGCGGCTTCCTGCTCAACAACGAGCTGACGGACTTCTCCTTCGCGCCGGCCGCGCCCGGTGTCCCGGACCCGAACCTGCCCGGTCCCGGCAAGCGCCCGCGTTCGTCCATGTCCCCGACCATCGTGCTCGACGACGGGCGGCCGGTCCTCGCGGTGGGCTCCCCGGGCGGCGCCACCATCATCACCACCGTCCTGCAGACCCTGATCGGCCACCTGGACCGGGGCCTGCCGCTGGTCGACGCCATCGCCGCGCCGCGGGCCAGCCAGCGCAACCAGACCACCACCGAGCTGGAGCCGGGGCTGTGGAACAGCCCGCTGCGCGCCGAGCTGGAGGCCATCGGCCAGGGCTTCCGGCAGAACCCGGAGATCGGCGCCGCGACCGGCGTGCAGCGGCTGCCGGACGGCCGCTGGCTGGCCGCGGCCGAGACGAGCCGACGGGGCGGCGGCTCGGCCATGGTCGTCCACCCGCACGGAAAGCCGTAGCGCCGCGCGGAGGCCCGGGGACCGCTACGGCGAGGTGAGGATCCTCGGGCCCTCGGCGGTGATCGCTACCGTGTGCTCCGCGTGCGCGGCGCGGCTGCCGTCGAGGGTGCGCAGGGTCCAGCCGTCGCCGTCGCACCCGTAGTCGTCCGTACCGCCGGCGATCAGCATCGGCTCGATGGCGAGGACCATGCCGGGGCGCAGCTTCATGCCGCGTCCCGGCGGGCCCTCGTTGGGCACGCCCGGGTCCTCGTGCATGCTGCGGCCGATGCCGTGCCCGCCGAAGCAGTCCGGGATGCCGTAGCCGGCGGCGCGGCCGACCGTGCCGACGGCGTGGGCGATGTCCCCGATCCTGTTGCCGGGCACGGCGGCGGCGATCCCCGCCGCGAGGGCCGCCTCGGCGGCCTCGATCAGCCGGAGGTCGGCGGGGCGGGCCCGGCCGACGGTGAAGCTCACCGCCGCGTCGCCGGCCCAGCCGCCGAGCTTCGCCCCGCAGTCGATGCTGACCAGGTCGCCGTCGCGCAGCCGGTACCCGTCGGGGATGCCGTGCACGATCGCGTCGTTGACCGACGCGCACACCACGCCGGGGAAGGGCACCGGCGCGAACCGCGGCCGGTAGCCCAGGAAGGGCGAGGCCGCGCCCGCCTCGTGGAGCACCTCGCGGGCCACCCGGTCCAGGTCCAGCAGGGACACCCCGACGTGCGCGGCCTCCCGTACGGCGGCCAGGGCGTGCGCGACCACGCGGCCCGCGGCGCGCATCTCGTCGATCTGTCGGTCTGTCTTCAGTTCCACCATGCCAATTACTATACCGGTATAACTATAACGGGATACTTATTGGTGCGCGGGGTAGGATGTGGCCATGGTCCGTACCCCCCTCACCCCCGAAGAGCGCGAGCGCGGCGAGCGTCTGGGCGCCCTGCTGCGCGAGGCCCGCGGCGGCCGCAGCATGGTCGAGGTCGCGGCCGGCGCCGGGCTCTCCGCCGAGACCCTCCGCAAGATCGAGACCGGCCGGGCGCCCACCCCCGCCTTCTTCACGGTCGCCGCCCTCGCCGAGGCGCTCGGCCTCTCCCTCGACGAGGTACTGAGGCGCTGCGCCGTCGTTCCCGCCTAGCTGCTCCGACCGGCCGCTCCGGCCTAGCCGTTCGGGCGGGCGCGGCGGCCGAACGGACCAATCGGCGGTGCGACGACCGGGACGCGGGGCAAGCGTGAAGGCGTGTCAGCCACCAACGCACCCCAGCGACTCGGTCTCGGACTCCTCGGCGCGCTCCTCGCGGCCGGCCTGCTCCTCGCGGCCTGCTGTGGTCGGTGAACGCCAGGACCGCCGTCGCGGCCGCCTACGTGACGGTGGTGAGCACCACCACCAGAACGGCACTGATGACGGTCAGCGTCGTCGCGAACGCCTTGCCGGACCGGGACACGCACTCGGGTACCGGGCTTCCGCTCCAACGGGCAACGGCGAACGCGGCGCCGGCCACCAGGAACGAGAAGACCACCGCCAGTCCGATCGTCATGGCCACCATCGCGGCGTGGGTGACATTCACGGCTCCCCTCCAAGATCTTTCCGTGGGACGCGGTACGGCTTCGTACCGGCATGATTCGACGATCCACCCCCCGCGCCTGCCGATGAACCGGTTGGATGTTGTTCGCGCGACAACGTGGGGTTGTCCGATGAACAACCTCGCCGGGAAGGGGGCGGTCGTGGGGACGGCAAAGCGGCCCGGACGTCCGTGGGCGGAGGCTCGCGGCACGAGCAGGGAGATCAACGATCTCGTGCACGTCCTGCGGAGCTGGCTCGACACCTCCAACGTCCCGGTGGCCAAGCTCCACCGACTCCTCACCCCGGAGCACTTCGGCAGTGGCTCCGTGCCCCCGGTGTGGCGCCTGCGGGAACAACTCAACGGTGTCGGGCTCGCCTGGGAACTCGCCGAAGCCGTCGCCGACGTCTGCTTCCCGGACGAGACCGGACAGCAGACGGCCGAACGACTCGATCGGATCCGACCGCTGTGGACCGCGGCGAACGAAGCCCCCACCCCCTCCCGTTCGGCCTACGACCTGGTCGAGGCCCAACAGCGCACGATCGCCGCGCTGGAGGAGCTGAACCGCGTACGCCAAGCATTCGAGGTCAGCGAACAGGCCCGCCTCCAGGCCTTGCAGGTCTCCACGTTGCTCTTCGCCCTGCTGGGCCAGACCCAGGCCCATGTCGCCCGACTGAGCCGGCAACTGGACGTGCTCCGCACGTCCACCGCATCGGCCCCGGGCGACGTGCGGACGGCAGCGAGCCGCCTCGATCGCGCGCAGCAGCAGACGGAGGACCTCCGCACCCAGCTCGCACGCGCCGAGGGCGAGCGAGACAGGGCGCAGCAGGTCGCCGATCACGCCGCCCGGCAGATCAGCAGGCTGGAGGAGGAGCTGCGTGACCTACGGGCCGACGCCGGAGCTCCCGGTCCTTCCCGGGACGAGGCCGGGATCCAGCTCCCCGACCCCGAGGGCGTGACGGCGGGCGATGCCGCCCTCGACCAGGTCGACGCGGTCCTGCAAAGGGCCCGCGACGTGTTGGACCGGGAGCACGAGGCGGTCGAGGGCGCGGCCGAGGACGTGGGTCTGGGGGAAGCCCCGATCGGCGGCGCCGGAGACGGCGGCACGATCATCCCCGGACAGGCCGTGAGGCGGGATGCCGGCGTGCCGGACCCAGGGGATGAGGAGTTGTTCCGCACAACTCCGCACAACTCCTCCGTCCTGTGGCCGACCGGGATCCTGGACCCGTCCGTCGACGGGGTCGACCAGGAATTGATCACCATCATGCGAGGGCTGAGACAGTTACCCGTACCCGATTTCTCGAACGAGATCCTGCTCCACCTGCGTGATCAGCCGCAGGCGTACCGGCCCGCATGGGACCCGCTCGTCCTGCGGTTCAGGGGAACGCTCCGGACGGATCTGCGGGGGCACCAGACCATCTTCCTGCCCGGTGCCGAGCCTGCTCCGGCGGCCGAACGGTGCGAGGTCGGCTCCAGCGGCGCCCTGGCCGACGTGCTGTGCGACGGCTGGCCGGTCTTCTGCGACACCTCTGCCACCCGGACGGCGCTGGTCGAGCTGGTCGGCCCCGGGCGTCCGCTGCCCGACGGGCCACGGCAGGTGATCATCGCGCCGCTGCACAGCCGAAGCCGGGTCATGGGTGCGGCCGTCCTCGTGCGTCACCCCGCCCGGCCACCCTTCCTGGCGAAGGACCTGCACGTCGCCGCCTGGTTGGCGACGCACACCATGCAGGTCATGGACGACACTGCGCAGCGCGCCCGCGATTCGGACACGTCCACGGAGCTCCAACGCCGCATGCTGCCCGCCTCGTTGCCGCAGCAGACCGGCGTCCGACTCGCCGCGCGCTACCTCCCCGCACAGGAGCCGGCTCGGAGAGGCGGTGATTGGTACGACGCCATCGCGCTACCCGGCAGCCGAGTGGCGCTCATCGTCGGCGACGTCATGGGCAATTCGATGCCCTCCGCCGCCGCGGTCATGGGGCAGCTGCGCGGCATCGCTCAGACCCTGGCCGGATTCGACTTGCCGCCACGGGACATCCTGGAGCGGCTCGACGGGCAGGCGCGGGGGCTCGGCGAGCTGATGGCGACATGCCTGTGCGTGGTGTACGACCCGGTCTCGCACCGGATCACCCTCTCGAACGCGGGCCACCCGCCGCCGGTGCTCTTGCACCTGGGCGGCCGCGCCGAGGTGCTCCGCGTACCGCCCGGCGCCCCCATCGGCGTAGGCGGCGTGGACTTCGAGGAGGTCGAGCTGGACGCCCCTCCCGGGTCCACGTTGCTGCTGTACACCGACGGCCTGGTGGAGTCCCGGCTGCGGGACGTGTGGACCGGCATCGAGCAGCTCCGCGAGCGCCTGGCGACCACCGCCCAGCTGACGGGCCTGGAGCACCCGCCGGCGCCGGAGGCGCTGTGTGACGACGTGTTGGACATGCTCGGCCCGGGCGACCGGGACGACGACATCGCGCTGCTCGCGGCCCGGTTCGACGGGATAGCGCCCGGTGACTTCGCGTACTGGTTCCTGGACCCGGAGGAGACGGCGCCCGGCCGGGCCCGCCGGTTCGCCCGCCGTGCGCTGACGCGCTGGGGTCTGGAGGAGTTGAGCGACTCGCTGGAGCTGCTGGTCAGCGAGGTGGTCACCAATGCCGTGCGGTACGCGGAGCGGCCGGTGACCCTGCGCCTGCTGCGTACGGACGTCCTGCGCTGCGAGGTCGGCGACGACTTCCCGCAGCTGCCGCGCCTGCACCGGGCGCGGGCCACCGACGAGGGCGGCCGGGGCGTGTTCCTCGTCGACCGGATCGCCCGCCGCTGGGGTGCGGTCTCACGGTACGGGGGGAAGTTGGTCTGGTTCGAGCTCGACCTGCCGGATGCTCCGGGGCGGCCGCAGGGCGATCCGGAGCCGTCGAGCCCGGGGCCGTAGGGTCGGGGTATGGACCTCGAAGAGCTGGGCAGGGCGCGGTACGTCAGTCTCACCACCTTCCGGAAGGACGGCACGCCCGTCGCCACCCCGGTGTGGGCGGTGGCGGACGGTGGTGAGCTGTACGTATGGACGCGCAGCGATTCGTGGAAGGTGAAGCGGATAGGCAACGACGGGCGGGTCGCCGTCTCCGCGTGCGACGTCCGGGGGCGCGTGGCGGAGGGGGCGCCCGTGCTGGAGGGCGAGGCGCGGCTGCTGGACGAGGCGGGGCTGAAGCGGGTGCGCAGGCTGATGTCCCGGAAGTACACCTGGCAGTTCTGGGTGGTGGATCTGCCCGCGGCGGTGGCCCGGCGGGGGAAGCGGCCGCACACCGCGATCGCCGTGAAGCTTTGAGGCGCCCGTAGCCCGCCCGTAACACTGGTGGGGTCCAATGCGGTCATGGAGACCGCGACTTCGCTGGTGATCAGTCAACTTGCCGAATATCTCCGGGGGTTGACGCAGAGACTGGATCCCGGGGCAGGCTGGTACGGGGAGTTCCTGCGCCGGGATCCGGAGGGTATGCGGGCCTGCCTCGACGGGGCCGCGATCCCGCCCTGGGACGTGGTGGAGTCGCTCCTGAGGGACCTGGGGGCGGAGCCGGCGGCGCGGGAGACCGTATACGCCGCCCAGCTTCGGGGTGCGGCGGTCGCCGCGTGGGACCGCCTGCCGGGCGGGACGGAGGAACTCCGGACCCTGCTGGCGGCCTCGGCGGCCCAGCGGGCCGAGTCGGAGGCGGCCCTGCGCGCCCTCACGGCGCGACTCGGCTCCACCGACGACCCGGCGGAGGCGGACGCGCTGTCCCGGGAACTCTCCTGGATCCAGGACGACGCCGCCCGCGCCGCGTCCCGCCATGCGGACCTGGCGTCCCGCCTGTCGACCGTGCCCCGCCCGGAACCGGAGGCGTGGTCCGGGCCGGGACCCACCAGCTCCCCGTGGCCACTGCCCGACGAGGCTGAGGCGCAGTCGGTGGGCGGGCCCGGCGGGGCGTGGGCCGCCTGGCCGGAGCCGACCGAGCCACTGCCCGGAGTGCCCACGCAGCGAGCCCCGCGGGGCGAGAGGCCCGTAGGCCGGGCCGAGGGCCGGTGGCTGCGCGGGGCACGCCGGGCCGGCGGCGCCCGGTACGCGGGCTCGGCGGCCCCGGAACCCCAGCCCTTCACCCCACCCCCCGGCCACCCCACACAGGACTCCGCCCCGCAGCCCGATCTCCCCGCCCCACGCGGCGCCCGCTTCGCCCGCGAGGCACGACCATCCGACACCGCCCCGGGACCCGAGACCAACGAGCCCACCGGACGCGCCGGAACGGCCCCGTACGACCCCGGCTCCGACGGAGCCGGCAACCTGACGGGCCACTCCGCGCAGGCTCCGCACGGCCCGGGTGCCGACGGGGTTGGGAGCATGTGGGCTCCGCACGGCACCGCTCCCGCAGGGGCCGGGTACATGACGGGACACCCCGAGCAGGCTCCGAACGGCCCGGGTTCCGGCGGGGCCGGGCGTGTGCCGGGGCGCCCCCGCAGGGCGCCGAACGCAACAGGGCTGTCACTCTCCGACCCCTGGCCACGTTCGGCGCCCGAGGAGGTGCCCCGGCGCGCGCACGGTCCCGTCGGAACCTCCCCCGCGCACGGCCCAGCCGTAACAGCTCCCGCCGGAACCGCTTCGTCAGGCGCCGCCCCGACAGGCCCTGCCAAGGCTCCCGCTCCCGCCCCGACAGGCACCGCCCCGGCAGCCACCGCCACCACAACCCCCACCGCCCCCGCCGCCCCCTCCCCCCGCGCCACGCAAGCCGTGGTCGGGGAGCTGCTCGCGCTGCGCGCGCAAGGGCACGGCGGCGCCGCCCACGCCCTGCTCTGCGAGGCCGCCGGCTGGCCCGCGGAGCGACTGCCCGGCCTAGCCGACGAGCTGGTCCGGGCCGGGCTCGCGGCCGACTGGGGAACCCTGCTGTGGGAGGCCGCCTCGCTGCCGCCCGAGCGCCTCGCCGCGGCCGCCGCCGCCCTCGGCGAGGCCGGCCGGGAGGCCGACAGCGACCGCCTGCTCCGCCAGGGCGTCTCCCGCCCCACCGCCGAGATCGCCGACGCGGCCCTCGCCCTCGGCGCGGCCGGCCGCCCCCGGGAGGCCGACGCCCTGCTCGACGCCTTCGTCCGGGTCCGCACCGCGGAGGAGGCGGCCGACCTCGCCCGCCGCGACCCCCGCCGGCTCACCCCCCGCCTGCTCCGGGCCGCCGCGGCCCTGTCCCCGAACCACCACCGGGACCTGGCCCACGCCCTCCGCGTGGCCGGCGTCGCCACGGCGTAAACCGCCCGTCTCCTGACCGCAATCGACCACGGGGCGACGTAACGTGATCGACTACTCCAACCGCGCACGGCGGTCTTGCCCCACGCTGTGACGAGGCCTACGTTCTACTCCCTACGTACTCCGTCTACGTGCGTAGAACCGGCGTTCCCGTCGCGAGGAGCAGCTCATGGCCCAAGTCGTCCGCGCCGCGCTGGTCCAGGCCACCTGGACCGGAGACACCGAGTCGATGATCGCCAAACACGAGGAGCACGCCCGCCGGGCCGCGGCCCAGGGCGCGAAGATCATCGGCTTCCAGGAGGTGTTCAACGCCCCCTACTTCTGCCAGGTCCAGGAGCCCGAGCACTACCGCTGGGCCGAGGCCGTCCCCGACGGCCCGACCGTCCGCCGCATGCAGGACCTCGCCCGCGAGACCGGAATGGTGATCGTGGTCCCCGTCTTCGAGCGGGAGAGCGAGGGCTTCTACTACAACACCGCCGCCGTCATCGACGCGGACGGCAGCTACCTCGGCAAGTACCGCAAGCACCACATCCCCCAGGTCAAGGGCTTCTGGGAGAAGTACTACTTCCGTCCGGGCAACCTCGGCTGGCCCGTCTTCGACACCGCCGTCGGCCGGATCGGCGTCTACATCTGCTACGACCGCCACTTCCCCGAGGGGTGGCGCCAACTCGGCCTGGCCGGCGCCCAGCTGGTGTACAACCCGTCCGCCACCCACCGAGGGCTCTCCTCGCACCTGTGGCAGCTGGAACAGCCCGCCTCCGCCGTCGCCAACGAGTACTTCGTCGCCGCCATCAACCGC
Source organism: Streptomyces sp. NPDC059989 (assembly GCF_042736975.1). NCBI lineage: Bacteria > Bacillati > Actinomycetota > Actinomycetes > Kitasatosporales > Streptomycetaceae > Streptomyces > Streptomyces sp. NPDC059989. The sequence goes on along the minus strand of NZ_JBHWUO010000006.1, from coordinate 145,780 downwards.
GTCGGCCAGGAGGAGTACGGCGACAACGACTTCTACGGCACCAGCTACTTCGTCGACCCGCGCGGACAGTTCGTCGGTGAAGTCGCCAGCGACAAGGAGGAGGAACTCCTCGTCCGCGACCTCGACTTCGACCTCATCGAAGAGGTCCGCACCCAGTGGGCCTTCTACCGCGACCGCCGCCCCGACGCCTACGGAGGGCTCGTACAGCCGTGACCAACCCGATTCCCCTGCACAGCCGCCACCGTTCCGTCCTGCCCGACTGGCTCGCGCTCTACTACGACCGCCCCATCGAGCTGACCCACGGCGAGGGCCGCCACGTCTGGGACGCCGACGGCAACCGCTACCTCGACTTCTTCGGCGGCATCCTCACCACGATGACCGCCCACGCCCTGCCCGAGGTCACCAAGGCCGTCTCCGAGCAGGCCGGCCGGATCATCCACTCCTCCACCCTCTACCTCAACCGGCCGATGATCGAGCTGGCCGAGCGCGTCGCCGCGCTGTCCGGCATCCCCGACGCCCGGGTCTTCTTCACCACTTCGGGCACCGAGGCCAACGACACCGCCCTGCTGCTCGCGACGACGTACCGCCGCTCCAACCAGATCCTGGCGATGCGCAACAGCTACCACGGCCGGTCCTTCTCCACCGTGTCGATCACCGGCAACCGCGGCTGGTCCCCGACCAGCCTCTCGCCGCTCCAGACGTACTACGTGCACGGCGCCGTCCGCACCCGCGGCCCCTTCGCGCACCTCTCCGACGCCGAGTTCACCGCCGCCGCCGTCTCGGACCTCGAAGACGTCCTCGGCCAGGCCCGCGGGGGAGTGGCCGCGCTCATCGCCGAGCCGATCCAGGGCGTCGGCGGCTTCACCTCCCCGCCCGACGGCCTCTACGGAGCCTTCCGCGAGGTCCTGGACCGCCACAGCATCCTCTGGATCAGCGACGAGGTGCAGACCGGCTGGGGGCGTACGGGCGACCACTTCTGGGGCTGGCAGGCCCACGCCCAGAACGGCCCGCCGGACATCCTCACCTTCGCCAAGGGCATCGGCAACGGCATGTCCATCGGCGGGGTCGTCGCCCGCGCCGAGGTGATGAACTGCCTCGACTCCAACTCCATCTCCACCTTCGGCGGCTCCCCGGTCACCATGGCGGCCGGCCTCGCGAACCTCGCGTACCTGCAGGAACACGACCTCCAGGGCAACGCCCGCCGCGTCGGCGGCCTGCTCCTGGAGCGGCTGCGCGCCATCACCGCCGCCGTGCCCGCCGTACGGGAGGTGCGCGGCCGGGGCCTGATGGCCGGGCTGGAGCTGACCCGGCCCGGCACCGACCAGGCCGACCCGGACGCGGCCGCGGCCGTCCTGGAGGCCGCCCGCGCCGGCGGACTGCTGCTCGGCAAGGGCGGCGGCTACAACACCAGCGTGCTGCGCATCGCGCCGCCGCTCTCCCTGACCGTCGCCGAGGCGGAAGAGGGCGCCGAGATCCTCGAACAGGCGCTCCGCAGCATCCAGTAGGGGGATTCCGATGAGCACCCGCACCCTGATCCGCGGCGGTCTGGTCGTCACCGCCGCCGACGAACTCCACGCGGACGTCCTGATCGAGGACGGCCGCGTGGCGGCCCTGGCGGCGCACGGCTCGGCCGCCGCCGAGGCCTGGACGGCCGACCGTACGATCGACGCGAGCGCGAAGTACGTCATCCCGGGCGGGGTCGACGCGCACACCCACATGGAGCTCCCCTTCGGCGGCACCTCCGCCTCGGACACCTTCGAGACCGGAACCCGCGCCGCCGCCTGGGGCGGCACCACCACCATCGTCGACTTCGCCGTGCAGAGCATGGGCCAGCCCCTGCGCGCCGGGCTCGACACCTGGTACGACAAGGCCGACGGCCACTGCGCCATCGACTACGCCTTCCACATGATCCTCTCGGACGTCAACGAGGGCACCCTCAAGGAGATGGACCTCCTCATCGGGGAGGGGGTCACCTCCTTCAAGCTGTTCATGGCGTATCCGGGGGTCTTCTACAGCGACGACGGGCAGATCCTGCGGGCCATGCAGCGGGCCTCCACCAACGGCGGGCTGATCATGATGCACGCCGAGAACGGCATCGCGATCGACGTCCTCGTCGAACAGGCCCTGGCCCGCGGGGAGACCGACCCCCGCCACCACGGCGAGGTGCGCAAGGTGCTCCTGGAGGCCGAGGCCACGCACCGCGCCATCCAGCTGGCGCGGGTCGCGGGCTCCCCGCTCTACGTCGTCCACGTATCGGCGGAGGAGGCGGTGGCCGAGCTGGCCGCCGCCCGCGACAAGGGCCTGCCCGTCTTCGGGGAGACCTGCCCGCAGTACCTCTTCCTGTCCACCGACAACCTGGCCGAGCCCGACTTCCAGGGCGCCAAGTACGTCTGCTCCACCCCGCTGCGCCCCCGCGAACACCAGGCGGCGCTGTGGCGGGGGCTGCGGACCAACGACCTCCAGGTGGTCTCCACCGACCACTGCCCGTTCTGCTTCCGCGGCCAGAAGGAGCTGGGCCGCGGTGACTTCTCCAAGATCCCCAACGGGCTGCCGGGCGTGGAGAACCGGATGGACCTCCTCCACCAGGCCGTCCTGGACGGGCACATCAGCCGCCGCCGCTGGATCGAGATCGCCTGCGCGACCCCGGCCCGGATGTTCGGCCTCTACCCCCGGAAGGGCACCATCGCGCCGGGCTCCGACGCCGACATCGTCCTCTACGATCCGCACGCCGAGCAGGTCATCTCCGCCGAGACCCACCACATGAACGTGGACTACTCGGCGTACGAGGGCAGGCGGATCACCGGACGCGTCGAAACGGTCCTCTCGCGCGGCGAACTGGTCATCGACCGGCGCGAGTTCACCGGCCGGGCCGGACACGGCGCCTTCATCCACCGCTCCACCTGCCAGTACCTGTAAGCACCGCACGCAGCAAGGAGCAGCCATGGACTTCGGCCTCGTCCTGCAGACCGACCCGCCCGCCTCGCAGGTGGTCAGCCTCATGCGCCGTGCCGAGCGCAACGGGTTCCGCTACGGCTGGACCTTCGACTCCGCCGTGCTGTGGCAGGAGCCGTTCGTCATCTACAGCCAGATCCTCTCCAACACGCAGAAGCTGCACGTCGGCCCGATGGTGACCAACCCGGGCACCCGCACCTGGGAGGTGACCGCCTCCACCTTCGCGACCCTCAACGACATGTTCGGCAACCGCACCGTGTGCGGGATCGGGCGCGGGGACTCGGCCATGCGGGTGGCCGGGCGCGCGCCGAACACCCTGGCCCGGCTCGGCGAGGCCATCGAGGTCATCCGCGATCTGGCGGAGGGCCGCGAGGCGGTCGTCGACGGCAATCCGATCCGCCTGCCCTGGGTCCGGGACGGAAAGCTCCCGGTGTGGATGGCCGCGTACGGGCCGAAGGCGCTGGCGCTCACGGGGCAGAAGGCGGACGGTTTCATCCTCCAGCTCGCCGACCCGTATCTGACGGAGTGGATGGTCAAGGCGGTGCGCGCCGCGGCGGCGGAGGCCGGACGCGATCCCGCCGCGATCAGGATCTGCGTCGCCGCGCCCGCCTACGTCACCGCCGACGACTCGCCGGAGGCCCTCGCGCACGCCCGTGAGCAGTGCCGCTGGTTCGGCGGCATGGTCGGCAACCACGTCGCCGACCTCGTCTCCCGCTACGGCGAGCACTCCGGCATGGTCCCCGAGGCCCTCACCGACTACATCAAGGCCCGCAAGGGCTACGACTACTCCCACCACGGGCGCGCCGACAATCCCGACACGGCGTTCGTACCGGACGAGGTGGTCGACCGGTTCTGCCTGATCGGCCCGGCCGAGGCCCACATCGAGAAGCTGAAGGCGCTGCGTGACCTGGGGGTCGACCAGTTCGCCGTCTACGACATGCACGACGCCAAGGAGGCGACGATCGACGCCTACGGCGCGCGGATCATCCCGGCGCTCACCGGATGACCGCCACGACCGCCACGACCCCCATGACCGTCCGCACCGCCGGCTGAAAGGGCACACGGCATGACCGCGACCGTCCCGCCCGAAAGACCGACAACCGACCAGGCGGGACGCGTCGAACTCCCACCGGACACCCGTTTCCCCGACCGGCGTTTCGTCAACGACGACCTGCTGCCCGTGCCGGTCGCCCGCCGGAACTGGACCACCTACAACTTCGTGGCCCTGTGGATCGGCATGGCCCACTGCATCCCGTCCTGGACCCTGGCCTCCGGCCTGGTCGCGCTCGGCATGGACTGGAAGCAGGCCGTCCTCACCATCGCCCTCGCCAACGTGATCGTGCTGCTGCCGATGCTGCTCACCGGCCACGCCGGGCCCAAGTACGGCATCCCGTTCCCGATCCTGGCCCGCGCCTCGTTCGGGGTGCGCGGGGCGAACCTGCCGGCGATGGTGCGTGCCGCGGTGGCCTGCTGCTGGTTCGGCATCCAGACCTGGATCGGCGGCCAGGGCATCTTCCTGCTCCTCGGGAAGATCTTCGGCGGCTGGGCGGACGCGACCGAGGTCGGCGGCTACCCGTGGACCCTCTGGCTGTGCTTCGTCATCTTCTGGGTGCTCGAACTCGCCATCATCTACCGGGGCATGGACACCCTGCGCCGCTTCGAGAACTGGGCCGCACCCTTCGTGCTGGTCGGCGCCGTCGTCCTGCTGATCTGGATCGCGAACAAGGCGGGCGGCTTCGGCCCGCTGCTGCACGAGCCGTCGAAGCTCGGCTGGGGCGCGGACTTCTGGAAGGTCTTCTTCCCGGGCCTGATGGGCATGATCGGCTTCTGGTCCACGCTGTCGCTCAACATCCCGGACTTCACGCGCTTCGGGAAGGGTCAGCGCGCCCAGGTCTGGGGCCAGACCCTGGGCCTGCCCACCACGATGACGGCCTTCGCGCTCATGTCCGTACTGGTGACGGCCGGTTCGCAGCAGGTCTACGGCGCGGCGATCTGGGACCCCGTCGAGCTGGCCGCCAAGACCGACAACGTCTTCGGCCTGCTCTACGCCCTGGTCACCGTCTTCGTCGCGACGATCTCCGTGAACATCGCCGCGAACGTCGTCTCACCCGCCTACGACCTCGCGAACCTGGCACCCAAGCTCATCAACTTCCGTAGAGGAGCTCTCATCACGGGCGTCCTCGGCGTCCTCGTGATGCCGTGGAAGCTGACGGCGACGCCCGAGCTGTACATCTTCACCTGGCTCGGCGTGGTCGGCGGGCTCCTCGGCACGGTCGCCGGGATCCTGATCGCCGACTACTGGATCATCCGCCGTACCGTGCTGCACCTCCAAGACCTGTACGTGACGGGCGGCCGCTACTGGTACGCCGCCGGCTGGAACTGGCGGGCGGTCGTGGCCTTCGCCGTCGGCGGGGTGCTCGCCGTGGGCGGCTCGTACTCGACGCTCGACGCCAAGGGCGCCAAGGCGGGCCCGTTCCCCGTGGACGGGATCATCCCGGTCCTCAAACCGCTCGCGGACTACGGCTGGGCCGTCGGGCTCAGCACGTCACTCGTCCTGTACGTGGCCCTGATGGCGGGCAAGGGCGGGCATGACCGGTCCTGAACGGCCGACGCCGGCCTACGGGGTCTCGGCGCCCCAGCCGTTGGGGCAGGAGTCCGGCTTCGTGCCGTAGGCGTAGGCCACGAAGTCCTTCAGGTCCGGGACCCAGTACGGCCATTGGTGCTCGCCCGCGCCCTGGCAGTAGCGGTGCGGCACGCCGCGGTCCTTCAGGTCATGGTGGAGGGCAGCCGTGCCGGCGCCGATGGCGGTCTCGCCGGAGCCGCCCGCGCCGCCCGCGTACAGGGCCATCCTCCCGCCGTACGAGGCGTACTTGCCGTCCAGCGCCAGGTTCACCGGATTCTGGCCGGGCCAGGTCGCGGGCGGGCCGAACACCGTGGCCATCCGGTACGGGGTGTCGCCGGTGACCCGGAACTTGCCGTCGAACAGGCCCGTCCAGAGGATCGAAGCGCCCACCTGCCAGGTGGAGGCGGCGATGAGCGCCTGGGCGTCGGGGTGGTAGATGTCGGTGCCCGGCGAGAAGGCGCCCACCGCCGAGAACAGGTCCGGGTGGCGGCCCGCGTACCGCAGGGCTCCGTACCCGCCCATCGACACGCCCGCCACGGCCCGTCCGGACGCCGACTTCACGGTGTTGAAGTTGGCGTCGATCCACGGGACCAGCTGCTCGACGTGGAAGGTCTCCCACTGCGGGGCGAAGAAGCCGTCCGTGTGCCCGGGCCAGTCGCTGTACCAGCCGGCCTTGCCGCCCTCCGGCATCACCACGATGCCGTTGAAGGCCGAACCCCGCAGCGCCGCGGTCACATTGCCCTCGTCGGTCTTCGACCACTGCTCGACATCGCCCGTACCGCCGTGCAGCAGGTACAGCACGGGGTAGGGGCGGGCCGGGTCGCGCCGGTAGTCCTCGGGCAGCAGGATCCGCACCCGCACGGGCACCCGTACCGGATCGATCGACGGGGTCCCGCCGTGCGGGGCGAAGATCGCGGCCGTCGTCAGCGAGGCGTCGCCCATCCGCTCGCTCTGCCCGGCGGCGACCGACCACGTCTGCAGGGTCAGCCCGTGCGCGTCGGGCGCCGGCAGCGAGGGCAGCACCGACCGCGCCGCCGCTCCGGCGGGCGCGCCGGGCGCGGCCATGAAGAGCGCGGCGGCGGTGGCGAGCAGTGCCGGCACGCGGCGCAGGGGGGAAGGACGGCGCACGAGGTCTCCCGGGGACGGCCGAAAAGGGCGGGCGCCGCCGGTTTAGCACGCCCGTCCCGCAGCCACCAGGAGGTATGCCTCCTTCCGCTCCGCCGGGCCCGGATCGCCGGGCGGTTCACCGGGAATCCACCCTGTGTCCGGACCCCCGATGCGCATTGTCGGTGGGGTTTGTCGGTGGGGCGTGCTTTGCTGGGGGCATGATCGATGAGTTCCTGGCCCATGGCCTGTCCGATGTGGAAGAGGCCGTCCGCAAGGCGGCGGCGGTCGAGATCATGCCGAGGTTCCGGCAGCTCGCCGACCACGAGGTCGACCAGAAGAGCGGACCGCACGACCTGGTGACGGTCGCCGACCGCCAGGCCGAGGAGCACCTCACGGCCTCCCTGACCCGGCTGCTGCCCGGCTCGGCGGTCGTCGGCGAGGAGGCCGTGCACGCCGATCCGACCGTCTACGGGGCGCTGCGCGCCGACGCGCCGGTGTGGATCGTGGACCCGGTCGACGGCACCCGGCAGTTCGTGAACGGCGACCCCGCCTTCTGCACCCTGGTGGCGCTGGCCCACCGCGGGGAGATCCTCGCCTCCTGGACCTTCGCCCCGGCCCTGGAGGAGCTGGCCACCGCCGTGCGCGGGCAGGGCGCGTACGTCAACGGCGAGCGGATCCGCAGCGGCTCGCCCGAACCCGGCGCCGACCTGCGGGTGGCCATGGCCCACCCGCTGTACACCTCCGAGGCGGACAAGCAGACCCTGAGCCGCCTGGAGGTGCCCGGGGTCGCGGCCCGCCCGTGCGGTTCGGCGGGCCTGGAGTACCTGAAGGTGGCCCGCGGCGAGATGGACGGCCTGGCCTTCACCTGGCCCTCGGCCTGGGACCACGCGGCCGGTCTGCTGCTGGTCGCCGAGGCCGGCGGGTCGCAGAGCACCGTTGCCGGCGTCCCCTTCCGGGTGGACCGGGACAACGCCCTGCCGTTCGCCGTCGGACGGGACGAGGCCACCGCCGTACGGATCCGGGACCTGCTCCGGGGCGCCTAGTGCCGTGACCGCCCGCGCGGGCGGGCGGAATATCCTGGAAGCGCAGGCGCCGCCGGACGAAGGAGTCGCAAGTGCCGTCGATTCTCGATGCGGTCGTGGTGGGGGCGGGGCCCAACGGGCTGACGGCCGCTGTCGAACTGGCCCGGCGCGGCTTCTCGGTGGCCGTTTTCGAAGTCGCCGACACGGTGGGCGGGGGAGCCAGGACCGAGGAGCTCACCCTGCCCGGCTTCCGGCACGACCCCTGCTCGGCGGTGCACCCGCTCGGCGTCGGCTCGCCGGTCTTCGCCACCATGCCGCTGAAGCGGTACGGGCTGGAGTGGCTGCACCCCCCGCTCCCGATGGCGCACCCCTTCGACGACGGTACGGCCGCCGTCCTCTCCCGCTCGGTCGCGGAGACGGCGGCGTCCCTCGGCCCGCGCGACGCGGGTGCGTACCGCCGCCTCGTGGACCCGTACCTCGGCAGATGGGACACGCTGGTCCGGGACTTCATGTCCCTGCCGAGCACCGCGCTGCCCCGCGACCCGCTGACCCTCGCCCGCTTCGGGCTGGCCGGACTGCCCCCCTCCACCTGGCTCCTGCGCCGTTTCCGCGACGAGCGGGCGCGCGCCCTGTTCGCGGGGCTCGTGGCGCACGTCATCGCCCCGCTCGGCGGGATCGCCACCGGCGCCGTCGGCCTGGTCTTCGCCCTGGCCGCGCACGCGAACGGCTGGCCGATGCCGCGCGGCGGCTCGCAGTCCATCTCCGACGCCCTCGCCGCCTACCTGCGCGACCTCGGCGGCACCGTCCACACCGGCTTCGAGGTCAAACGGCTCGACGACCTCCCGCCCGCCCGCGCCTACGTCTTCGACACCTCGCCGACCGCGCTGGCCCGCATCGCCCGCCTGGGGCGCGCCTACGACGGCTACCGGTACGGCGCCGCCGCGTTCAAGCTCGACTACGCTCTGGACGGCCCCGTCCCGTGGACCGCCGAGGCGCCCCGCCGGGCCGGCACCGTGCAGATCGGCCCCCGCGCCCGCGACATCGACGCCGCCCTCCAGCTCGCCACGAGCGGCCGCGCCCCGCGCAACCCCTTCCTCATCACCGCGCAGCCCAGCCTCGTCGACCCCGGCCGCGCACCCGCGGGCAAGCACGTGTTCTGGGCGTACGGCCATGTCCCCGCGGGCTGGGAGGGAGACCTCACCGACGCGGTCGAACGCCAACTGGAGCGCTTCGCGCCGGGCTTCCGCGACCTGATCCTGGCCCGTGCCACGGCCGGCCCACCGCAACTCGCCGCCCGCAACCCCAACTACGTCGGCGGGGACATCGCCTGCGGCGCCGCCTCGGGACTCCAGCTCCTGCTGCGCCCGAAGCTCTCCCTGTTCCCCTACGCCACGGCGAACCCGGCCGTCTTCATCTGCTCCTCGGCGACCCCGCCCGGCCCGGGCGTCCACGGCATGTCCGGGCACAACGCGGCCAAGGCCGTCTGGCGCCACCTGCGAAAGGACTCCTGATGGTCCGGATCACCCTGGTCCGCGGCGACATCACCGCCGAGAAGGCCGACGCGATCGTCAACGCCGCGAACTCCTCGCTGCTCGGCGGCGGCGGGGTCGACGGCGCCATCCACCGGCGCGGCGGCCCCGAGATCCTCGCCGCCTGCGAGGACCTGCGCCGCTCGCACTACGGCAAGGGCCTGCCGACGGGCCGGGCCGTCGCCACCACCGCCGGCCGGCTCCCCGCCGCGCACGTCATCCACACCGTCGGCCCCGTCTGGTCCCGCGAGGAGGACCGCTCGGAGCTGCTCGCCTCCTGCTACCGCGAATCCCTGCGGGTCGCCGACGAGTTGGGGGCCCGTACGGTCGCCTTCCCGGCCATCTCCACCGGCATCTACGGGTGGCCCATGGACGACGGGGCGCGGATCGCGGTGGAGACCGTACGGGCGGCCCGGACCGAGGTGGAAGAGGTCCGCTTCGTCCTCTTCGACGACAAGGCCTACGCGGCCTTCGCCGGCCAGGTCGGCTGACCCGCAGGGATCAAGAGGTCCTGCCCGGGGCCGGCCGGGGATACGTCCTCGACTGCTTGACGCTGCCGTACGCGAAGCTCGACTCGATCGAGGCGATGCCGGGAATGGCGTGGATCCGGTGGCGCACCAGGGCCTCGTACGCCTCCAGGTCCTCGATGACGACGCGGAGCAGGTAGTCGCTGCTGCCCGCCATCAGGTAGCAGTCCTGGATGTGCTCGATGACCGCGACGTGCTCCTCGAAGAGCCGGACCGCCTCCGCCGTGTGGCGCTCCAGCCGGATCCGGACGAAGACGGTCACCGGGAGTCCGAAGGCGACCTGGTCGACCATCGCCGTGTAGCCGCGGATGAGACCGGCCTCCTCCAGGCGCCGGACCCGGCGCAGGCAGGGGGAGGGGGAGAGGCGGACCCGGTCGGCCAGATCCTGGTTGGTCAGGCGTCCGTCGGCCTGCAATTCCCGGATGATCTGCAGATCGACTGCGTCCATGGCCACTCCTTGGCAGATTCTGCCCCAAACGTATGTCCGAGCGGCAGAACTGGCAATCGGCTGCCCCGGCCGAAGCCCTAGCGTTGCCAGTGAACGGACCAGACCGGTCCGCTCTCAGAGGCTGGAGCACTTTCCCTTGGTCGCCACGAACACCTCCACAGCGGCCGCGCCTCCCGATGCGGCGGGCCCGCGCGCCGGACAACCCGGCTGGCGCGGGCTCTCCCCGCTCTCCCTGCTCTCCCCGCAGGCCCGGGGCACCCTGGCGCTGCTCGTGACCGTGTCGATCTGGGCCGCCTTCGCGCTCAGCGCCCGCGCCCTGAGCGCCTCCACCCTGCTGCCCGCCGACGCGGCCCTGCTGCGGTTCGGCGTCCCGCTCGTCGTCCTGTTCCCCGCGCTGTGGCGCCGCCGCCGGCGCATCGCGGCCGTGCGGCCGGGCGCCGCTGCCAAGATCATCTGCGGGGCGGGGGTGCCCTTCTTCCTGGCCGCCATGCACGGCGGCGCCCTGACCTCGGCCGCCTTCGTCGGCTCGATCGTCCCCGGCATGGTCCCGCTCTTCGTCTCCGCGCTCATGGTCGCCCGCGGGCACCGCGCCCCGCGGGGCACGCAGGCCGCCGGGCTCGCGCTGATCGCGGTCGGCGTGGTCGCCCTCGTCTGGCGCTACGTCGTTCCCGTCGACACCGGCGTACTGGCGGGCGCGGGCACCCTCCTGGTGGCCAGCGGCCTGTGGGCCCTGTACACGGTGGGACTGCGCGATGTGGACCTCGATCCGGTCGGATCGATCGGACTGCTGTGCCTGCCCTCCTTCGCCGTGATCGGGCTCCTGGTCCTGACCGGGGTGCTCCCCACCGGTCTCGCCCACGCGGCCGGCGGCGACATCGCCCTCTTCCTGGTGGTGCAGGGGCTCGGGGTCGGACTGTGCGCCGGCCTGCTGTACGCCTACGCGATCCGCCGGCTGGGCGCCGAGCGCAGTGCCGTCGTCGGAAGCCTCAGCCCGGTGGCCGTGGTCCTGCTCGCCATCCCCCTGCTCGACGAGTCGCCCACCGTCGCCGTCCTCATCGGCGTACCCCTCATCACCGCCGGTGTCGTCCTCGCCAACCGCCGTCCCCCCGTCCGCCCCCACCCCCGTCCCGAGGTTCCCGCAGATGCTTGAGCTCCTCCCGCCGCCGCCCACCGACCCGCTGTGGGACCTGACCGCCGAGTTCGCGGCCGACGAGCGGCCCGAGCGCCTGAACCTCGTCCTCGGCGTCTACCGCGACGCCGCGGGCCGCACGCCCGTCATGGCCGCCGTCCGCGAGGCGGAGATCCGCCTCGCGGAGCGCTCCGAGTCCAAGGAGTACCGGGGCCTGTCCGGCAACACCGCCTTCAACCGCGCCCTGTTGGGGATGGTTCTGGGAGCCGAGGGGACCGCGGACCGGGCCGCGGCGGTCCAGACCGTCGCGGGCTCCGGCGCGCTGCGGCTGCTGGCCGATCTGATCTGCCGGACCCGCCCCGGGACCACGGTCTGGATCAGCGACCCGGCCTACGTCAACCACCGCCCCATCCTGGAGGCCGCCGGTCTGCGGGTGCGCCCGTACGGCTGGCGCGACGCGGACGGCGGCTTCGACGCGGCCGGAGTGCTGCGCGAGCTGAGCGGCGCGCGACGGGACGACGTCGTGCTGCTCCAGGGCTGCTGCCACAACCCCACGGGGGTCGACCCGTCGCGGGAGGACTGGGCGGCGCTGGCCGAACTGGCCGCCCGGGACGGCTGGGTGCCCTTCGTCGACCTCGCCTACCACGGGCTCGGCGGCGGCCTGGAAGCCGACCTGGCGGCCACCCGCATGCTGGCCGCCCGCGTCCCGGAGATGCTCATAGCCGTCAGCTGCTCGAAGAACTTCGGCCTCTACAGCGACCGCACCGGCTGCGCCATCGTCCTCGGCGGGTCGAGCCGGGCCGTGCGGCACGCCGAGACGACCCTCCAGAACGCCGCCCGGACGCTCTACTCGATGCCGCCCGAGCACGGCGCGGCCGTCGTGACGACGATCCTGGAGGACGGGCAGCTGCGCGACCTCTGGCGGGCGGAACTGGATGTGATGCGCGGCCGGATCGCGGCCAACCGCACGGATCTGACCACGCACCTGAGCGCCCTGGGCTGCGAGGCGCAGGCGCGGTCGCTCGCGCGGCAGAAGGGGATGTTCTCGATGCTGCCGCTCTCGGCCGAGCAGATGCTCCGGCTGCGCAGGCAGTTCGCGATCTACGGCACGACCTCGGGGCGGATCAACATCGCGGGGATCCCGGGGCACCGCATCCCGTTCCTCGCGCAGGGCATCGCTGCGGTCATCGGTACGGGGGCGGATGCGGGCGCGGGCGCCCGGACACGACAGTCCCCGGCAGTCTCGCCGATTCCATGAGCCATCCGCCGTCGCCGATGGCTCCCGTGGTTCGCAAGTGCTGCCGGGGGCCTGGCCAGAGCCTGGAACAGGGTCACGCGGGCCTCAGGACGTCTCCGGAGGGAGGTGCGGCTCTTTCCGGTATTCCGGTGTATTGATGAGTTTCCTCCCTATTTCGCCGGAGTCAAGAGCCCGGTCCCAGATGGATCGTGGCGCTATGGAGCTGCGCCTCCTGAGGGTGCGTGAGCGCTGACCCGGGGTCACGATGGAGGCATGAACGCCACCGGGACGGGGGCGCCCCGCAGCTCGGAACTACGGCTGGCCCTCGCCATGCGGGGCGGGGTGAGCCTGGCCGTCTGGATGGGCGGAGCCTGCTGCGAGACGGCGGCACTGCGGCGGTCCGCGCCTTCCGCGGCGGGCCCGGACGTGGAGCCGGAGCCGGCCTTCTACCGGGCCCTGCTCGAATCCTGCGGGTACCAGGACGTCGAGATCGACGTCGTCGCCGGCACCAGCGCCGGCGGCCTCAACGGGGCCCTGCTCGCCTGCCACCTCGTGTACGGGATGCCCTTCGGCAACGGCGTGCGCAACCTGTGGCTGCGCCTCGGGGACCTCGAAGGGCTGCTGCGCCGCTCGACGCCCTTGCACGTACCCGATTCGCTGATGCACGGCGACGAGGTCTTCTACGCCGAACTGCGCAAGTCGCTCGACGACCTGATCCCATCCGCGGACGCGGACCCGCCGAACCCGCCGAGCCGCCCCGTCGGCTCCCTCCGGCTGATCCTCACCGCGACCCGGCTGCGGCCCCGGCCGGACTGGGTGCGGCCCACGCGCGGCCGGCCGCTGCTGGTCGGGCGCTCGAACGCCTACTTCCGCTTCCGCCACCGGGACAACCTGACCGACTTCCCCTGCGGCGCCGACGGCAAGCGGCTGGCCCTGGACCGGCTGGCCTACGCCGCCCGGACCTCGTCCTCCTTCCCGGGCGCCTTCGAACCGGGCCGGCTGTACGTCGGCGGCGACCCGCCGCTGCGCGACGAGCCCCCGCGCGTGGACATGCGCGGGGTCAGCAGCGAGACCGGCTACCCGGACCCGGAATTCGGCGGCTGCGTGGAACTCGTCGACGGCGGCCTGCTCGACAACATCCCGGTGGCCTGGGCCGTCCGCGCCCTCGCCGGGGCCCCCGCCCTCCGGAAGACCGACCGCTGGCTCCTGTTCCTCCAGCCCGTGCCGCCCAACCCCGCCGAGCCGGAGAAGGGCGGCGCCAGGCGGGTCACCCGGCTCGTGCGGCTGGCGGCGAAGTCCCTGGCGGCGAAGGCCGGTTCCGAATCCCTGCGCGACGACGCGCTCGAACTGCGGGCCACCGAGGCCGCGGCCCAGCAGTCGCGCGGCGTCAGCGGGGTGCTTCCGCTGAACCTCTCGGCGCTGGAGTTCACGGCGCAGGGCAGGATGGGCGCCTACCGCCGGATCGTCGGCGAGGCCGAGGCGAAGAGGCTCGTCCGGTTGCTGGAGGACCCGGCCGACGTGGCCGGCCCCGACCCCCTGCCCCTGCCCTCAGGACCAGGACCGCTCGAACGGCTCGACGAGGGCGGGGGAGAGGGCTCGGTCTCCCTCTTCGCGCAACTGCGCGCGGCCGCGGGTACCTTGGCGCTCCCGGACGTGGCCGGCCCGCTCCCCTTCCCGGGACGCTCCCCGCTTGCCCTCGCCCGTACCGTACGGCTGCTCATGGACTGGCTGCGGGCCTACGAGTCCGCCGCCGGGACCGTGGACCCGCAGGTGATGGCGGACTGCCGGGAGCGGCTGTTCGGGTACCGCTTCGCCATCGCCACCCTCATCGCCGCGCGCGACCGGCTGCTGCTCCGCGAGTACGGCAAGGCGCTGGCCGACGGGCGGTTGCCCGCGCGCGCCACGGGGCCGATGTTCGAGGCCGTGGGCCGGCTGAGCGACCTGATGCCGGCCACTCCCCAGGCGTGGGAGGGCCCGGGCGCCTGGCGGCGCTGGTCGGCCTCCCTGGCCGCGGCCATCGACGGCGCGCTGGACTCCTGTCAGGCCGACGACGGGCGCGGGCAGTGGCCCGACGGCCTCTACCGCGAGCTCTGGGAGCGGGCGGGGGACCTGGGCCGGCGCCTCGGCCTGGCGATGGGCGACACCGTGGTCGACGGGTACCAGGCGCTCCACGAGGCCGCCCTCGGCGACGGACCGGACATGCGGGACGCGCTGGCCGCCGCGGAGGTGCTGCTCGGCCCGCTGCGGCCGGACCCGCTGGCCGAGGCCTCCGACATCTCCTTCCACACGATGTCGGCCGCCAATACGAGCTGGGCCACGCGCACCGTGCTGAAGGGAATCGACCCCGCCGCCTCCGGCGACATCGTCACGGCCAAGCTCAGCGGCAACCAGATCGCCAACTTCGCCGCGTTCCTCAGCGCCCGCTGGCGGCAGAGCGACTGGACCTGGGGCCGGCTCGACGCGGCCGCCTCCCTGGTGTCCGTGGTCGCCACGGACGAACGTCTGGCCGCGGCCTTCGCGACCGGCCCCGACGGACGGCCGTACGCGCCCGACGACGCGGAGCTGGCGGCGAACATCGCCGCCGTGGTGCCCGCACCCGCCCTCTTCGCGGAGCTCTGGGAGGAGGACCTAGCGGACAAGGACCGGTCCGGCGTGCCGCGCTGGGACCGGGTCCGCGACGTACTCACCGCCCTGCGCCAGCGCGAGATCCTCGACGAGGAACTGCCGCTGATCGCCGTCCTGGACGACACCCCGCCGGACGCCTCGGACCCGGACCCCGAGCCGCTGGGCTCGCCCGAAGACAGGGACCGGGCCATGGAGCGCTTCCGGGAGATCGGAGCCGAGAGGATCGGCTCGCTGGTCCGGGCCCGCAATCCGCGCCGCGCGGCCCTGCGGACCGGACTCCTCGCCTGGCCGGCGCTCCAGCCCTCCGGGAAGTTCAAGGCCCGGCTGGTGCAGGCACCGCTGGGGCTGGTGAAGCCGCTGTTCTGCCTGGTTCCGCTGGTGGCCCTGCTGGCACCCCTCCCGGCGCTGTGCGCGGCCGGCCTGATGTGGACCGGTGTGGCCTTCGGCACCGGGCAGTGGTCCTCGCTGCCCGGCCACGTCCCCGTCGCCGTCCTCGCCTCCCTCGCACTGGGCGCGTGGGCGTGGCCGAGGCTCAGGAACCCCTGGGAGCGGTGGCCGGTGGTCCTCGCCTTCGCCGCCGCTCCACCGTTGGCCCTGTGGCGGCTGCGCGGCGTGGACGAGACGTCCGTCCACGGATGGCCCACCACGCTGGTCGTCGGTGCCGCGTTCGCGCTCGCCGCCGGAGCCCTCCTGTACGTCGGCTCGGACCCGGACCCGTACCGCTGGTGGCGCGCGACCCTGGCCGCCCTGCTGGCCGGAGGCGTGGCGGCGCTGATCCAGTTCGGCCGCACCGAGCCGGGCGGGTGGTGGGGCGCCCTCATCGTGTACGCCGTCCTCTTCGTGGTCACCGCCGTCCATCCCTGGCTCTACCCGAAGCCGCGGCCGAGCCGGACGTAGAGCCCCGTGCCGATGCCTCGGATAGGGTGAATCGGTAAATATCGGGCCCCCCGGGGTGAGGTCGGTGCATTGGACACGTACCAGTCGACGAGCGAGGTGCCGGATCCGCCGGTGGCGGCTGTCGGCTACGCCGGCGTGCTCAGCGAGCTGCTGCCGATCGCCCTGTGGCGGGAGGACGCCGACGGCCGCATCGTCGAGTGGTCGCTCGCCGCCCAGGACCTGCTCGGGCACCGCCCCGAGGACATCCTCGGCCGTCCCGGCACCGCCGTCCTCGTCCCCGAGGCCAACCACGAGCTCGCCGACCAGCTGACCCGCCGCGTCCAGGCGGGCGAGACCGTCGTCGGCACCCTGCCCGTGCGCCACCGCGACGGCCACCGCGTCGTGATGGAGATGTGGATCGTCCCCGCCGCCGACCCGCACGGACGTACGGGAGCCATGCTCATCGCCGTGGAGACCTCCGAGGTCCTCCACATGCGGGACTCCCTCGCCGCCCTCCAGAGCCTCTTCACCCAGTCCCCGATCGGCCTGGCCACCCTCGGCCCCGACCTGCGCTTCCTGCGGGTCAACGACGCCCTGGCCCGGATGAACGGGGTCTCCGCCGCCGAACACCTCGGCCGACGGCTCACCGAGGTGGTGCCCGGGGTCAACGCCACCGCGCTGGAGGCGATGATGCAGCGGGTGCTCGACCGGGGCACGCCCGTCGTCGACGTCCGCCGCACCGGACGCACCCCCGCCGACCCCGAGCACGACCGGACCTGGTCCTGCTCCTACGCCCCGCTGCTCGACGGCTCCGGGCACCGCCTCGGCCTGATCGCCTCCCTCATCGACATCACCGAGGGACAGCAGGCCCAGGCCGACGCCGAACGGGCCCGCCACCGGTTCGCCCTGCTGGCGGAGGCGGGCACCCGCATCGGCACCACCCTGGACCTGCGGCAGACCGCCCAGGAAATCGTGGACGTCCTGGTACCGCAGCTCGCCGACTCGGCCGACGTACAGCTCCTCGAAGCGGTCCTCGGCCCCGACGAGGGCGCCGTCCCCGCGGCCTCCACCCGCGGGGTCATGCGCCGGCTGGCGGCCTCCTTCCCGGACCCGACCGCCCCCACCGCGAAACTCGTCGCCGGCCAGACCTTCCAGATCCCCGTCGGCTCGGTCTACGAACAGGTCATCGCCGAGGGCCGGCCCATGGACCTGTACGCCTCCGACGTCCCGGCGCTGATCACCGACCCGCGCGCCGGGCCGCTGCGCGGCTATCTCGCCACCCTGGGCTCCGCCCGCATGATCCCGCTGGTCGCGCGCGGCACCGTACTCGGCGCCGTCGCCGTCACCCGGGTCCGCGACCGCGAGCCCTTCGACGAGGAGGACCGCGTCCTCATCGACGAGCTGGTCGCCCGCGCCGCCCTCAACATCGACAACGCCCGCATGTACACCCGGCAGCGGCAGGCCGCCCTCACCCTCCAGCGCAGCCTCACCAACAGCGCGCTGCCCGAGGTCACCGGCCTCGAACTCACCGGCCGCTACCTGCCGGCCAGCGACCACGACGTCGGCGGGGACTGGTTCGACGTGATCCAGCTGCCCGGCGGCCGGACCGGACTGGTCATCGGGGACGTCATGGGCCACGGCATCCACGCGGCGGCCGTCATGGGACAGCTGCGCACGGCCGTACGGACCCTCGCGCGCCACGACGTGCCCCCGGCGCAGATGCTCCGCTCGCTCGACGCGGTGGTGGCCGACCTGGGCGAGGACGAGATGGCCACCTGCGTCTACGCCGTCCACGACCCGGCATCGGGCGGCTGCATGATCGCCCGCGCCGGCCACCCGCCCCCTGCCGTGGTCGGAGCCGACGGCACCATCACCTTCCTCGACGGCCCGCCCGGAACCCCGCTCGGCACCGGTGGGCAGGACTTCCGCACCGAGGAGGTGCCGCTGCCCCCGGGAAGCCTGCTCGTGCTCTACACCGACGGCCTCATCGAGGCCCGGGACCGGGACCTCGACGAGGGCATGGACCGGCTGGCGCAGGCGCTGCACGGGGCGGAGCAGCCGCTGGAGGACCTGTGCGACGGCATCCTGGAGAGCCTGCTCCCCTGCGCCCCCCAGGACGACGTGGCTGTCCTCCTGGCCCGCACAAGGTAAACCGGGCCCCGCCGGCGGCAAACCGGCCCCCGCCGACGGCATTCCCAGCCCCGGCGTTCGAGGCGCTGGGGGTCCCCCGGATGAAGTCCGGGGGAGGGTCCGGGGCTGGTCCCCGACAGCGGCGGCGAGCCTGGCCGCGAAGGCGGGGGCAGGCCCCGAGGGGATAGCCTTGATGTCGGAAAATCGCCAGCCGGAGGCGACTCCACCCCGGATCCTGGAGCCATGCACACCGACACCGAGCGCTGCGTCAGAGCCGTGCAGTCGAAGGACGCCCGCTTCGACGGATGGTTCTTCACCGCCGTCCTGACCACCCGGATCTACTGCCGGCCCAGCTGCCCCGCCGTGCCGCCCAAGGTCGAGAACATGACCTTCCTGCCCAGCGCCGCCGCCTGCCAGCAGGCCGGGTTCCGGGCCTGCAAGCGGTGCCGGCCCGACACCAGCCCCGGCTCCCCCGAGTGGAACGCCCGCGCCGATGCCGTCGCACGCGCGATGCGGCTGATCCAGGACGGGGTCGTGGACCGGGAGGGGGTCCCGGGGCTCGCCACCCGCCTGGGGTACTCCACCCGCCAGGTGGAACGGCAGCTCAACGCCGAGCTCGGCGCCGGCCCGCTCGCCCTGGCCAGGGCCCAGCGCGCGCAGACCGCCCGGCTGCTCATCGAGACCTCCGAGCTCCCGATGGGCGACGTGGCCTTCGCCGCCGGGTTCTCCTCCATCCGCACCTTCAACGACACCGTCCGCGAGGTGTTCGCCCTGTCGCCGAGCGAGCTGCGCGAGCGTGCCGCCAGGGCCAGCCTCCGCAAGGACGCCCTGCCCCGGATCCCCGGCACGATCAGTCTCCGGCTGCCCTTCCGGGCCCCCCTCAACCCCGACAACCTCTTCGGGCACCTCGCCGCGACCGCCGTCCCCGGCGTCGAGGAGTGGCGGGACGGCGCCTACCGCCGGACCCTGCGCCTCCCCTACGGCACCGGCGTCGTCGCGCTCACCCCGCAGCCCGACCACATCGGCTGCCGCCTCGCCCTGACCGACCTGCGCGACCTCACCATCGCCATCAGCCGCTGCCGCTGGATGCTCGACCTGGACGCCGACCCCGAGGCCGTGGACGAGCAGCTGCGCTCCGACCCGCTGCTGGCGCCCCTGGTGGACAAGGCCCCCGGCCGCCGGGTTCCCCGTACGGTCGACGCGCAGGAGTTCGCCGTACGGGCGGTCCTCGGCCAGCAGGTGTCCACGGCGGCGGCGCGCACGCACGCGGCCCGCCTGGTCACCGCGTACGGGGAGCGCGTCGAGGACCCGCTGGGCGGGCTGACCCACCTCTTCCCCTCCCCGCAGGCGCTGGCCGGCCTGGACCCCGAGTCGCTGGCCCTGCCGCGCAGCCGGCGCGCCACGCTCACCACCCTGGTCTCGGCCCTCGCCGACGGTTCGCTGCCGCTCGGCATCGACAGCGACTGGGAGGCGGCGCGCGCGCAGCTCTCGGCGCTGCCGGGCTTCGGCCCGTGGACCACCGAGATCATCGCGATGCGGGCGCTCGGCGACCCCGACGCGTTCCTCCCGTCCGACCTGGGCGTACGGCGGTCCGCCCAGGGGTTGGGACTGCCGTCCGGCCCCGCCGCGCTGACCGCCCGCGCGGCCGGCTGGCGGCCCTGGCGCGCGTACGCCGTGCAGTACCTGTGGGCCACCGAGGACCACGCCATCAACCACCTGCCCGTCTGAGGAGCAGCACTCATGAGCACCAAGCAGCACACCATCGTCGACAGCCCCTACGGACCGCTCACGCTGGTGTCCACGGACGGCGTCCTCAGCGGCCTCTACATGACCGGGCAGCGCCACCGCCCGGCCGAGGAGTCCTTCGGGGAGCGGGTCGCGCACACTGAGGAGCCGTTCCCGGCGGTGACCCGGCAGCTGACCGCGTACTTCGCCGGGGAGCTCACCGACTTCGACCTCCCGCTCCGGCTGGAGGGCACCGACTTCCAGCGCAGCGTGTGGGACCAGCTGGTACGGATCCCCTACGGCGAGACCTGGTCCTACGGGCAGCTCGCGGCCGAGCTCGGCAAGCCGAACGCCTCGCGTGCGGTGGGCCTGGCCAACGGGAAGAACCCGATCGGGATCATCGTGCCCTGCCACCGGGTGATCGGGGCCTCGGGCGGCATGACCGGCTACGGCGGCGGCCTCGACCGCAAGGTGCGGCTGCTGGAGTTCGAGTCGGGCCGGCCCGCCGCGACGGCCGGGGAGCTGTTCTAGGGCCCGGATCCCGCTCCGCCTAGACGACCATCAGGGGGACGAGGAGTGCGAAGGCGGCGCCCGCCTCGACGGCGTAGCCGTAGAGCGAGGGGTGCTGGACGGGGGCGGCGAGCAGGACCACGCTCTGCTGGGTGGCGGCGGCCGCCACCCAGTCGGCGTCGGCGCCGAGGTTGCCCTGGTACCAGCCTTCGCAGGAGCCGGGGCCGCTGACGGCGAGGAGGTCGTCCTCGCGGCGGTAGAAGGCCTGCCACTCGGTGGCGGGCACGGACCAGCCGTCGAAATCGGTGAACTGGGCCCAGCCGCCCTCGCGGATCGCGGTGTCGAACAGCCAGACGGGCATTCCCTCGGGGGTGACTTCACCTCCGGCCTGCTCATCGGTGGTGAAGTGGACCATGGGCAGGGCGTCGGGCCCGTCGGCGGTGCTGGGCCAGGCGTACATCGTGATCATCAGCTGATTCTGTCCTGCTCGCAGTAAGCCCGGTGTTACGAGGAGGCCGGGCGCCGGCCGTTCTCCAGCTCCACGGTGCCCTCGCCCGACTGGAGGACCCGGTAGGCCTCTTCGGTGCGGCGCCCGAGCGATCCGGGGAGGTACGCGGTGAGTTCGGCGGGCTCGACCAGCCGCCAGGAGATCAGCTCCTCCTCCTGGAGCTTGACGGAGGCGAGCTGTTCGGCGTCCAGCACCCCGCCGTCGTAGAGGTACGCGGCGAGCGGCGGGCGGCCGGCGTCGACGCTCCAGTCGACGGCGAGGAGCCGGCCGAGCGGTACGTCGATGCCGATCTCCTCGGCGCTCTCGCGGCGGGCGGCCGTACGCGGCGACTCGTTCCGGTCCGACTCGATCGTGCCGCCCGGCAGGGCCCAGCCCTCGCGGTAGTTGGGCTCGACGAGCAGGACCCGGCCCTCGGCGTCGCGGTAGAGGGCGGCCGCGCCGGCCAGCACCCGGGGCAGGCTCGCGATGTACGTGGCGTAGTCATCCGTGGTGGTCACCCGGCCACCCTACCGAGGCGCCGGGGCCGGAAGGCGCGGGGAAATCGGCCCGTTTCCCCACCGGGGACCGCCAAAAGATGATTGTTTTTCGGATGATATTGTTACCGCTCGCCCGGGTCACGCACTTCCGCCCTGTGGCGCCGAGGGCTCCGGTAGCCGGTGCGCCGCGGACATTTCGGCCCGGCGTTCCGCTCACGGCCCGCGCTCGGCAGGTCAGATCGTCGGGCACCGCCGGCGGTCTTCCGCTCTCGGAGATTGAAGACAAGCCCCGCTATGCACAACGCAGCAGCCCCGGCACGCGAAGAGGCCGACAGGCCGGTCCCCGTGCTGTCGGTCGTCATTCCGATCTACAACGAGCAGGAGGCCCTGCCGCTGACCGTGGCACGCCTGCGCCCGATCCTGGACGGCATGGGGGTCAGCTACGAGGTCGTCGGCATCGACGACGGCTCCACGGACGCCACCCCGGTGATCATGCAGAAGATCCGCCAGGACTGGCCCGAGCTGCGCATCGTGCGCTTCGCCCGCAACTCCGGACACCAGGCCGCACTGACCGCGGGCATCCACCGCGCCCTCGGCCAGTACGTCGTCAGCATCGACGCCGACCTCCAGGACCCCCCGGAGAAGATCGTCGAGATGTACGAGCTGGCCCGCGACAAGGACCTCGACATCGTCTACGGCGTACGCGGCGACCGCGGCACCGACACCTTCTTCAAGCGGCGCACAGCCGGCGCCTACTACTGGCTGATGCGCAAGCTCGTCGGCAAGAACATGCCCAACCAGGCCGGCGACTTCCGCCTCCTCAGCCGGGCCGCCGTCGACGCGCTCAAGTCCCTGCCCGAGCACCAGCCGGTCTACCGGCTGCTCGTGCCGTGGCTCGGCTTCAGCAGCGGCGAGGTCGTCTACGTCCGCGAGGAGCGGGTCGCCGGCAGCACCCACTACCCGCTGTCCAAGATGATCCGCCTCGCCCTCGACAGCATCACCAACTTCTCCGCCAGCCCGCTGCGGCTCGCCACCTGGCTCGGCCTCACGAGCTTCGTGATCTGCTTCGGCCTGGCGATCTACACCACCATCCAGTACGCCCTCGGCGCGACCGTCCCCGGCTGGGCCTCGCTGTTCATCGGCATGGTCTTCCTCGGCGGCGTCCAGCTCGTCTGCGTCGGCCTCCTCGGCGAGTACATAGGACGGATCTACTCCGCCGTCCAGGCCCGCCCCGCCTACTTCGTCGGCTACGACTCCGCCGAGGACGGTGCGGCCGAGGACCGCGAGAAGCAGGTCTCCGAGTACGCGGCCTGATCCGGGCCGCCCCGGACGGGGCGGCCCTACGCACCACAGCGGAGAGACGAAACAAGACGTATGGGTATGACTGACAGCGCCGCGCCCGAGCGGACCGACTCCGGGGCGCGGCCGCTGGCCGGCTCGTCCCCGTCGCGCGCGTCCGACCGGCCGGGACCGCACGCGTTCTGGCGGTTCCTGCCGGCGGTCGCCGCCTACCTCCTCCTGGTCTCGGTGCTGCTGGCCTCGGACACCCCGGTCGGCGACGTCGCGCGGTACACCTTCTACGCGCTCTGGGGCGTCGCGCTCCCCGGCACCCTGGTGTTCCGGGCCCTTCGCCGGCGGCCGCACTCCCTGGTGGAGGACCTGGCGTTCGGAGCGGTCACCGGCCTCGTCCTGGAACTGGTCGCCTGGGCGGTCCTCGTCAAGGCCGGCGCCCAGTCGTTCGCCCCGGCGTGGCCGCTCGCCGTGGTGGTCCCCTTCGCGGCCGTGCCGCGCCTGCGGCGCCACTGGCGTCCGCGCGTCTCCTCCCGCCCCTCCCTCGCCTGGTCCTGGTCGCTCTCCGGGACGGTGATGCTCAGCGCCGTCTACCTCCACCAGGTCTGCCTGTCCCTGTATCCGGTGCTGCCGGACCAGGAGGGCAGCCGGGTCTCCAACGACCTGCCGTACCTGCTGTCGCTCGCCGCGAACGCGAAGCACAACGTCCCGCTGACCGTCCCGCAGGCCGCCGGCGAGCCCCTGTACTACCACTGGTTCACCTTCGCCCACATGGCGATGACCGACATGGTCGGGCACATCGACCTCGCGGTGGTCGAGTCCAGGCTCATGGTCCCGGCGCTGACCGCGCTCGGCCTGGTGATCACCGCCGTGGTGGCCCGGCGCATCACCGGGCGGGTCTGGGCCGGCCCGCTCGCCGCGCTGCTCGTCTTCGCGGTGGCCGAGTTCACCGCCGTCTACCCAAACCCCGTCAGCACCTGGACCTTCGGTGCGCACGCCGTCCGCCTGATGTCCTGGGCGAGCCTCTCCCTGACGTACAGCTATCCGCTGCTCATCGCGTTGATGGGGGTCATCGGTGACGCGCTGCGCAGGAGCCGCCGGGACGGCGGGGAAGCGCGGAGCGACGACGCCGCTCCCGGGTTCGGCCGCGGGGTGTACGTCCTCGTCGCGCTCTTCGCGCTGGCCTCCGGCGCGGCCAAGGCGAGCACGCTGCCCGTCACGCTCGCCGGACTCGCCCTGGCCGGCCTCGTCCTGCTGGTCTCCACCCGCCGCGTGCCGTGGAACGTGGTCGCGCTGGGCGCGGTCATCGGGGGCGCCCAGCTCTTCGCGACGGCCGTCATATTCCACTTCGAGAGCTACGGCCTCGAAATCATCCCGTTCGGCAACGTCAAGCAGTACTGGGCCGACCCGGGGCACCTGCGCTCGCCGGCGTTCCAGGCCCTGGTGGTCGTGGCCACCCTGGTCGCCTTCGTGCTGAACCACCAGCTGAAGCTCCTCGGCATGATCCCGCTGATCGCACGCCGGCGGTTCCGGCTGGAACCGGTCCAGTGGTTCCTGCTCGGTGCCGCCGTGGCCGGCCCCTGCGCCTACCTGGTCGTCAACGGCTTCAACTCCAGCTACTTCACCCTCGCCGCGATGCCCTTCGGGGCCGTGCTCTCGGCCTGGGGCTTCTGCGAGACGTTCGAACGCGCCGCGCTCCCCGCGCGGGGCAAGGCCGCGCTCGCCGTCGGCGCGCTCGCCTTCTCGGCCCTGCTCACCTTCGCGATCCACCGCTACTCCGACCGCTGGTCGGCGTACGTCACCCGGCTCGCCGGGGACCAGTCCACCGGCACCTCCTACTCCGTGCTGCTGCCCGCCCTCGCCGCGGCCGCCGCGCTGGCCCTGGCCGCGCTCACCGGCGCGGTCCTGTGGCGGCTCGGCGGACGGGTGTGGCCGGCGCTGCGCGGCCGCGGCGGGATCGTGCTGCTGACCGCCGCCCTCACGGCGGGCACCCCGGGCCTCTTCCACGACGTCCTGCAGTCCCGGGAATCCCTGTGGTCGTACTCCTGGGTGCTGCCCGGCTCGCAGGTGCAGGCGGCGCGCTGGATCCGCGAGCACAGCGAGCCGTCCGACGTGCTGGCCACCAACAGCCACTGCTGGCAGGAGCGTGAGGACCCCGACGCCACCGGCGCGCGGTGCGACAACAACCGCTCGTGGTGGCTCAGCGCCTACTCGGAGCGGTCGGTGCTGATCGAGGGCTGGGCGTACGCGCCGAAGGCCATCGCCCTGTCCGGCGGCGGCACGGCCTATTACGGCCCCTTCTGGGACCAGGACCTGTTCCGGCTCAACGAGGACGCCGTCTACCGTCCGACGGCCGCGATCCTGAGCCGGCTCCACGACGAGTACCACGTCCGCTACGTGGTGGCGCACCGCCCGTCGGGCGCCGAGTCGCCGCTCCTGGGCGGGCTCGCGAAGAAGGTCTACGACAGCGGCACGACGGCGGTGTACGAGCTGTCCTGACCCGGCGGGGCCGCGCGCCCCTCCCGACCTGCAGGACCCCGGGCCCGGGGTCCCCGAGGGGTGTGCTCACGCCTCCGGGGACCCCGGGCCCGCGCCGTCCTCGCGGTCGCGGGCCCTGGACTCGGCGACGCGCCTGAGCCTGGGGTGCCGGGCCGGCGCCTGCTCGGTGATGGCGTCGCCGACCATGGCCCGGACCGCGTCGCGCATCCCGTGCAGCGCGTGGTGGCGGGCGGGCCCGGCGCCGGGGTCCTCCCGGAGCTCCTTCACCAGGGCCCAGCAGAGCACCAGCATGACGATGACGAACGGCAGCGCGACCAGGATGGTGGCGGTCTGCAGGGACTTCAGGCCGCCCGCGACGAGCAGGACGGCGGCGACGGCGGCCATCAGCACGCCCCAGGTGACGACCAGCCAGGTCGGCGGGTGGAGCGAGCCGCGGCTGGTGAGCGAGCCCATCACCAGGGAGGCCGAGTCGGCGCTGGTGACGAAGTAGGTCATGACCAGGGCCATGGCGACCCACGAGGTGAGGGTGCCCAGCGGCAGCGCGTCCAGCATCGCGAAGAGCGAGGCCTCGGTGCCGTCCTTGATCTTGGCGGCGAAGTCCACGGCGCCGGTGGAGTCGAGGCGGATGGCCGTGCCGCCCATGACGCAGAACCAGACGACGGTGGCCCCGCTGGGGACGAGCAGGACGCCGACGAGGAACTCGCGGATGGTGCGGCCGCGCGAGATGCGGGCGATGAAGGTGCCGACGAAGGGGGCCCAGGAGAGCCACCACGCCCAGTAGAAGATCGTCCACGCGCCGAGCCAGGCGGAGTCGGTGAAGGCCCCGGTGCGGCTGGCCATGGGCAGCAGCTCGTGCAGGTAGCCGCCGACACTGGAGGGGATCACGTCCAGGACGTAGACGGTGGGGCCGAGCAGGAAGACGAACAGCATCAGGGTGGCGGCGAGCACGATGTTGATGGTGCTCAGCCACTTCACGCCCTTGTGCAGGCCGGAGAAGGCGGAGAGCACGAACGCCGCCGAGAGCGAGCCGATGATGATCAGCTCGACGGTGGTGGAGTCCTCCACGCCGGTGGTGAGGTTGAGCCCCTTGGACACCTGGAGCGCGCCGAGCCCGAGGCTGGTCGCGGTGCCGAAGACGGTGGCGAAGACGGCGAGCAGGTCGATGGCCTTGCCCGCCCACCCGTTGGCCCGCTCCTCGCCCATCAGGGGGACGAAGGCGGAGCTGAGGCGGTTGCCGCGGCCCTTGCGGAAGGTCGCGTAGGCGAGGGCGAGGCCGGCGATGCCGTAGATGGCCCAGGGGGTGAGGGTCCAGTGGAAGAAGGAGTACTCCATGGCCGCGAGGGCCGCGCCGCCCGTGGCGGGGGCGGCCCCGGAGGCGGGGGGCGGGTTCAGGTAGTGGGTGAGCGGCTCTCCCACCCCGTAGAACATCAGGCCGATGCCCATGCCGGCGCTGAACATCATCGCGATCCACGCGAGATTGGTGAACTCGGGCTCGGAGTCGTCGGCGCCGAGGCGGATCCGGCCGAACCGGCTGATGGCGAGGACGACGCACATCACGAGGAAGAGGTCGGCGGCGATCACGAACAGCCACGCGAAGTTGTCCAGCACCCAGGCGAGCGCGGTGCTCGACGCGGTGTCGAAGGAGCCCTTGGCCAGGGCGGCCCAGGCGACGACGGCCAGCACGGCGATCACGCCCACGGTGACGACGGTGCGGTCGGGCGTGCCGTCGTGCGCGCCGCCCGCGGGATCGTCGGTGGCCCCGCCTGGGGAATCCGGACGTGGCTGTTCCAGTGAATCCGTGATCATGTGGCCACACTATGAGGGCGTATATCCGTATTTAGGGGCATGGCGCGCCGGGTGTGTCCCAGGCCACGCATGGGCATAGGAGGATCCTCCGGATAGGCTCAGGGTGGCGCGACTGCACTGTTCGATAGCAAGGGATTAGCAAGGTGACGGACGGAGCAGTAACTGAGACCGCGCGCGTGCTCATCGCCGCGGACAAATTCAAGGGCTCGCTCACGGCCGTTCAGGTCGCGGAGCGGGTGACGGCCGGCCTTCGCAAGGCCGTACCGGGCGTGGAGATCGAGACCCTCCCCGTCGCGGACGGCGGCGACGGCACGGTCGCGGCCGCTGTGGCGGCCGGTTTCGAACGCCGGGAGGTACGGGTCACCGGACCCCTCGGCGACCAGGTCACGGCCGCTTTCGCCCTGCGCGACGGCACCGCCGTGGTCGAGATGGCGGAGGCCTCCGGGCTCCAGCTGCTGCCGGCGGGCACCTTCGCCGCGCTGACGGCCACCACGTACGGCTCGGGCGAGCTGCTGAAGGCCGCGCTGGACGCGGGCGCGCGCTCGATCGTCTTCGGCGTGGGCGGCAGCGCCACCACGGACGGCGGCGCGGGCATGCTGGCGGCGCTGGGCGCGGTGTTCCTGGATGCGAACGGCGAACCGGTCGGTCCGGGCGGCGGCGCGCTGGCGTCCCTGGCCTCGGCGGACCTGTCCGGGATCGACCCGCGCTTCGCGGACGTGGAGTTCGTCCTGGCGAGCGACGTGGACAACCCGCTGACGGGCCCGAAGGGCGCTCCGGCGGTCTACGGCCCGCAGAAGGGGGCGTCGCCGCAGGACGTGGCGACGCTGGACGCCGCACTGGCGCACTTCGCGGTGGTGCTGGAGAAGTCGATCGGCCCGAAGGCCGCCGAGTGCGCGGTGCTGCCGGGTGCGGGCGGCGCGGGCGGCATCGGCTACGGGGCGCTGCTCCTCGGCGCGACGTTCCGTCCCGGCATCGAGCTGATGCTGGAGGTGCTGGGCTTCGCGCCGGCGCTGGAGCGGGCCACGCTGGTCATCACCGGTGAGGGCTCGCTGGACGAGCAGACGCTGCACGGCAAGGCCCCGGCGGGTGTCGCGGCTGCCGCGCGCGCCGCGGGCAAGCCGGTGGTGGCGGTCTGCGGCCGCCTGCTGCTGACCCAGGAGGCCCTGGAGGCGGCCGGCATCCGCAAGGCGTACCCGCTCACGGACCTGGAGCCCGACCCGGCCAAGTCCATCCCGAACGCGGGTCCCCTGCTGGAGCGGGTCGCGGCCACCATCGCCGCCGACGTCCTCTGACCTGACCCAGGCACCCTGAGGCCCGGTACCCCCCGCTCGGGGGCACCGGGCCTCTCCCGTTCCCGCTCCCCGCACGCGGCGTGTGGCTGCCACCGCCCCGGCAGCCACTCCCAAACCACCTGGACAGTGTTAGAAATGGCTCATGACCGGACGATTTGGTCGTCAGCCGACCGGATGGGGCCCGCGCTTGCGCGCGCGCCTTTCCCGGGGGCTGCACAGTGTCGCCGGTCAGGTCTTCGCCCTCCAGGCGGTGATCGTGCTGCTGCTGATCACGGCCGCCGCGGTGGCCCTGGTGGTCCAGGCCCGCTACGACGGTGAGCGCGACGCGCGCCACCGCTCGCTGGCGGCCGCCGAGGCCTTCGCGCACGCCCCCGGCCTCCCGGCGGCGCTGAAGTCGCCGGACCCGACCGCCGAGCTCCAGCCGCTGGCCGATGCCGCCCGGGAGGCCTCGGGCGTCGACTTCATCGCCGTGATGAGCCGCGACGGGATCCGGTACACCGACTCGCGGCCCGAGCTGATCGGTCAGCGGGCCACCGGCGACCTGGCCCGCGCCCTCGCCGGGGAGTCGTTCACCGAGAGCTTCCGGGGCGAGCCGAGCGACGCGGTGCGGGCCGTCGTGCCCGTACGGGACGCCGGCGGCGCCATCGTCGGCCTGGTCGGCACCGGCATCGAAGTGGTCAACGTCGCCGACGCGGTCGGGGACCAGCTCCCGCTGCTCCTCGGCGCCGCCGGCGGCGCCCTGCTGCTCGGCACGGGCGGCGCGGCCCTGGTCAGCAAGCGGCTGCGGCGCCAGACCCACGGCTGGGGCGTCGCCGAGATGACCCGGATGAACGAACACCACGAGGCCGTCCTGCACGCCGTGCGCGAGGGCGTGCTCATCATCGGCGCCGACCGGCGGCTCGTGCTCGCCAACGACGAGGCCCGCCGGCTGCTCGACCTGCCGGCCGACGCCGAACAGCGGCACGTCGCCGATCTCGGCCTCGACCCGCGCACCGCCGAGCTGCTCGCCTCGGGCCGGGTCGCGACGGACGAGGTGCACCTGGCGGGCGACCGGCTGCTCGCGGTCAACGTCCGCCCCACCAAGCCGTACGCGGGCCAGCCCTCGGGCACCGTCATGACCCTGCGCGACACCACCGAGCTCGCCGCGCTCTCCGGCCGGGCCGATGTGGCCCGCGAACGGCTCCAGATGCTCTACGAGGCGGGCGTGCGGATCGGGACGACCCTGGACGTGGTCCGCACCGCCGAGGAGCTGTCGGAGGTCGCCGTACCGCGCTTCGCGGACTTCGTCACCGTGGAGCTGCTGGAGCCGGTGCTGCGCGGCGACGAGCCCTCGGCGGGGCTCGGCGTGTACAGCGAGATGCGGCGGGCGGCCATGACGGGGGTCCGCACCGACCAGCCGCTCCAGCCGGTCGGCGACACCATCCGGTTCGAGGTGCCCACGGCGCCGATGGCGGCGGCCCTGGACGCGGGGCACGGGGTGCTCGCGTCCGATCTGAACGCCGCGATGGGCTGGCGGGCCCAGGACGCCGACGGGACCCGGGTCGCCCTCGACTACGGGCTGCACTCGCTGATCTCCGTACCGCTCCAGGCCCGGGGCGTGGTCCTGGGCATGGCCAACTTCTGGCGGGCCGCCGACACCCCCGAGTCCTTCGACGAGGAGGACCTGTCCTTCGCGGAGGAGCTGGGGGCGCGCGCGGCGGTCTCCATCGACAACGCCCGCCGCTTCACCCGCGAGCACGCGACGGCCGTGACCCTCCAGCGCAGCCTGCTGCCGCGGGTGCTGCCCGACCAGACCGCCGTGGAGGTCGCCTTCCGCTACCTGCCGGCGAAGGCGGGGGTGGGCGGGGACTGGTTCGACGTGATCGCGCTGCCGGGCGCGCGGGTGGCGCTGGTCGTCGGCGACGTCGTCGGGCACGGGGTGCACGCCGCGGCCACGATGGGGCGGCTGCGGACCGCCGTGCACAACTTCTCGACCCTGGACCTGCCGCCGGACGAGCTGCTCGGGCACCTGGACGAGCTGATCAACCGGATCGACCAGGACGAGACCGGCAGCGGCGGCGGTGACACCGAGGAGGGCGCCGCGGACGGGGTGGGCGAATCCGCCGGGATCACCGGCGCCACCTGCCTGTACGCGGTCTACGACCCGGTCTCCGGGCGGTGCGTGATCGCCAGCGCCGGGCACCCCGGCCCCGCGCTGGTCAGCTCCGACGGGGTGGTGGAGTTCCCCGAGATGCCGGCCGGGCTGCCGCTGGGCGTGGGCGGCATGCCCTTCGAGGCCACCGAGCTCCAGCTGCCCGAGGGGAGCCGGCTCGTGCTGTTCACCGACGGCCTCGTGGAGGACCGCCACCGGGACTTCGACTCCGGCCTGACCCTGCTCGCCGAGACCCTGTCGCGGCCCGGCCGCAGCCCGGACCAGGCCTGCTCGGACGTGCTCTCCGCGATGCTGTACCCGGTGCAGAGCGACGACATCGCCCTGCTGATCGCCGACACCCGGCTGCTGGACCACGACCGGATCGCGGAGTGGGAGGTGCCCGGCGACCCGTCGGCCGTCTCGCGGGTCCGCAACGCCGGGGCCGCGCAGCTCACGGCCTGGGGTCTGGAGGACATCTCCTTCACCACCGAGCTCATCCTCAGCGAGCTGATCACCAACGCCATCCGGTACGGTAGCGCGCCCGTCCGCGTACGGCTGCTGCGCGACCGCAGCCTGATCTGCGAGGTCTCCGACGGCAGCAGCACCGCCCCGCACCTGCGGTACGCGGCCACCACCGACGAGGGCGGGCGCGGGCTGTTCCTCGTCGCGCAGTACGCCGAGCGCTGGGGCACCCGCTACACGGAGCGCGGCAAGGTCATCTGGGCCGAGCTGCCGCTGACCGGCGGCGCGGAACCGCCGGCGCCGGCGCCGCTGGACCTGGACGAGCTGGAGGACCTGGCCTGGTGACCTTCGCCTCCCGGCTGGGGGTGGCGGATCCGGGTGGGCTGGGCTGTCCTTCGCCTGCGGGCCGGCGTCCTGGGGCTCCGCCCCAGCCCCTCCCCCCGGACGGAGTCTGGGGGAGGGTCCGGGGCGGAGCCCCGAATCTTTGAGCCGCGCGTGGCGGCCGGGCGGGGCACATCCAGCCTCGCCGGCGTTTGAGGCGCGGGGGATGGGTCGGAGCCCCAGGGAGGCCGGCGTGGCCCGGCCCGGGGATCGGCTAGGCGCCGGACAGGCGATGGGCGTCGCGGGCCAGCGTAAGGGCGACCAGGTCGCGGGGGCGGGACAGCGAGCGCGAGGTCAGGTGCTCCAGGCGGCGCAAGCGGTTGAAGACGGTGTTGCGGTGGCAGTACAGCCGGGTCGCCGCCCGCCCGGCGGACCCCTCCGCCGCCAGCCACGCGTCCAGCGTCTCCAGCAGGACCGCCCGGTCCGCCGGCTCCAGGTCCAGGAGCGGGCCCAGGACCGCCTGGACCAGCTCCCCCGCGAGCTCGGGCTGGCGTACGACCAGGGCGGTCGGGAGCCGGGAGGAGAGCCGGACCAGCGCGCGCTCGTCCGGCGCGCACGTCGCCAGCGCCGTTTCCGCCAGCCGCCGCGCCCGGCCCAGTTCCGCCAGCCCGTCCACCACCGGGCTGATCCCGCCGGGCCCGGGACAGCGGTCGGCCAGCTCGGCCACCAGCTCGTCCACCGAGGACGACCCGAGCTCCACCACCGCCAGCTCCTGCTCCGCCCGCATCCGCCAGAACAGCCGCATCCCGCCCGCCGACACCACCCGGTGCACCGAGTCCCGCCGGTCCACGGGGAGCACGACCACCGCGTACCGGCCCTGCTCCGGCAGGTCCAGGCCGGCCGCCGCCCGCGCCGCCAGGCCCGGCGCCGCGTTCCCCTCCAGCAGCGCGTCGAGCAGCGCCTGCACCCGCTCGTCGCTGCGCCGCCGCATCTCCCGCTCGCCCGCCCGGTACGCCTCCGCCGTCGCCGCGGCCTGCTGCTCGATCCCGGCCCACATCGCGCCCGCCGTCCGCGCCAGCACCGGCAGGGCGTCCGGGTCCTCCTCCGTGATGATGTCGAGCAGCGCGTCCCACGTCAGGCGCCCTGCCCGCCGGTACGCGTACAGCAACAGGTCCAGCGGCAGCCCCTGTTCGGCCCGCCGCCGCCCCAGCTCCTCCGCGTACGCCAGATCCTTCCGCGGGTCCGAGCGGCGCGCGGCGAACGCCTCGATCCCGTACCGCATCGCCTCGCTGATCTGCTGCCAGTGCTCGTCGCGCGGCACCACCAGGTCGAACAGCGGCGAGTGCTTCGCCAGATCGCCGATCAGCCGCTCCGTCAGCGCCGGTATCCGCTCCACCAGCACCTCGGCCGCCGTCAGCAGCACCGACCACTCCGCTTCCGTGCGCGCCCTGCGTCCGCCGCCCATGGCCGCAGAGGATGTCATCCGCCGGCCACGGCCGTAAGGGGCCCCGCCGGCAGGTCTGTGCCGCTGCACAACCGCACCCCACCCCCGGCTGGTCATCGGCAGCGATTCCGCTTCCGGCCGTGGACGGCCGCCCCGCCCGGTGCTGGTCTGTGCGCCAGCACAAGCCGAACAGCGGGAGGGCAAACAGTGGCAGGGGATGTGGCCTCGCTCCAGGTGCGCGCGCTGTCCGTCGGCTACGGGCCGGTACGGGCACTGCGCGCCGTCTCGCTCGACGTACCCGCCGGCGCCGTGGTCGCCGTACTCGGCGGGAACGGCGCGGGGAAATCGACCCTGCTGCGGGCGGTGTCCCGCACGCTCGCCTTCCACCGCGGCGCCGCCACCGGCGGGTCCGTCCGCCTCGACGGCCTGCCGCTCGACGGGCTGCCCCCGGCCCGGGCCGTCGCGGCCGGGGTGGTGCAAGTCCCCGAGGGGCGGCAGGTGTTCGCCCGGATGACCGTCGCGGACAACCTGCGGGCCGGCGCCCTCGGCGCCCGGGCCGGCTCCCGCGCCGACACCGCCCGGTCCCTGGCCCGCGTCCACGCCCTCTTCCCGGTCCTCGCCCAACGGGCCCGGCAACGGGCCGGCCTGCTCTCCGGGGGCGAGCAGCAGATGCTGGCCCTCGGCCGCGCCCTCATGGCCCGCCCCCGGCTGCTGCTCCTGGACGAACCCTCGCTGGGCCTGGCACCGAAGATGGCCGCGACCATCGCCGAGACGATCACCGAGATCAACGCGTCGGGCACCTCCGTCCTGCTGGTGGAGCAGAACGCGGCCCTCGCCCTCCGGCTGGCCTCCCACGCCTACGTCCTGGAAGTCGGCGAGGTCACCCTGTCGGGCCCCGCCGCCGAACTGGCCGCATCGGACGAGGTACGCCGCCGCTACCTCGGCATCACCGACGAGGACACCCCGCCCCCGGCGGAGCCCCGCCCCCTGCGCAGGTGGTCGGCGTGACGGCGGACCGCGCCCCCGACGCCCACGGCGCGCCCGACCGGCACCCGGCCGATGCCACCCCCCACGCCGCGCCGGGCACCGGGAACACCGCCGATACCGCCCGGCAGGCAGCACCGCAGGTGGCGCCGCTCACCGTCACCGGCGTCACCGTCCGCTTCGCCGGCCTCACCGCCCTCGACGCGGTCTCCCTCACCGTCGAGCCGGGCAGCGTGCACGCGGTCATCGGCCCCAACGGCGCCGGCAAGTCCACCTGTTTCAACGTGCTCTCCGGGGTCTACCGGGCCACCTCCGGAAGCGTCCGCTTCGGCGCGGCCGAGCTCACCGGCCTCGCCCCGCACGCCATCGCCGCCCTCGGCATCGCCCGCACCTTCCAGAACCTGGCCCTGCCCCCGCACACCACGGTCGCCGACAGCCTGCTGCTCGGCCGCCACCGCCTGATGCGGTCCGGCTTCCTGGCCGCGGGCCTGCGCCTGCCCTCCGCCGTCCGCGAGGACCGCGCGCACCGCGAGCGGGTGCGCGAGATCGCCGCCTTCGTCGGCCTGGAGGCCGACCTGGCCGCCCCCACGGGCTCCCTCCCGTACGGGAAACAGAAACTCGTCGAGCTGGCCCGGGCCCTGTGCATGGAGCCCCGGCTGCTGCTCCTGGACGAACCCGTCGCCGGGATGACCGCGGACGAACGGCAGCGCACCGCCGCCGTCATCGCGGGAGTCCGGGACGGCCTCGGCATCTCGATCGTGCTGGTCGAACACGACATGGGGGTGGTGATGCGGCTCGCGGACGCGGTGACCGTACTCGACTTCGGAAAACGGATCGGCGGCGGAACCCCCGCCCAGGTGCAGAACGACCCGGCGGTCGTCCGCGCCTACCTCGGCGAGGAGGACCCGGCCGCGTGACCACCTTCCTGGAACTCCTCCTCGGCGGCCTCTCCATGGGCTCCGTGTACGCGCTCATCGCCCTCGGCTTCGTGGTCGTCTTCAAGGCCACCGAGGTCGTCAACTTCGCCCACGCCTCCCTCCTCCTCGCGGGCGGCTACGTCACCGCCGTCCTGCACGACGACATCGGCTTCTGGCCCGCCCTCGCCGCCGGAATCGGCGCGGCCGCCCTGGTCGGCGCGGCGGTGGAGTTCCTGGTGATGCGCCGCTACCGGGGCCAGGACCAGAGCGTCCTCGCCATCGTCACCATCGGCGTGGACATCCTGATCACCACCGACCTCACCCGCCGCATCGGTACGGACGTACTCGCCCTCGGCGACCCGTGGGGCGCCGCCGTGCTCCACCTCGGCCCGGTCACCGTCCCGCAGACCCGTATCGCGGCCCTCGCCGCCGCCACCCTGCTGATCACCGCCTTCCTCCTCGCCTTCCGGTACACGGCCTGGGGCGTGGCCATGCGCGCCGCCGCCGAGAAACCGGAAACCGCCGCCCTGATGGGCGTACGGCTCGGCCGGGTCTCCCTCGCCGCGTGGGCCGTGGCCGGAGCCCTCGCCGCCGTGGCGGCGCTCTTCCTCACCGTGTTCCCCACCCCCGGCCTGGAACGGGCCACCTCGCTCGCCGCCCTCAAGGCCTTCCCGGCGGCCATCCTCGGCGGCCTCGACTCCACCACCGGAGCCCTCGTCGGCGGGCTGCTCATCGGGGTCACCGAGGCCATGGCCACCGGCTACCAGAGCCAGCTCGCCTTCCTCGGCCGCGGCATCGGCGACCTCGCCCCGTACCTGGTCATGGTCGCGGTCCTGCTGCTGCGCCCGGCAGGCCTCTTCGGAACCAAGGAGCCGGCCCGTGTCTGACCTGACCACCGCCCCGGCCCCGGCCCGTCGTCCGGACGGCGCCCCCGCCGCCGGCGCGCTCCGCCTCCGGCGGCGGCACGCGCTGTGGGCCGCCGGGGCGCTCGTCCTGCTCGCGCTGCCCTTCTACCTCGACCGGTTCTGGCTCCAGGCCGGGCTGTTCGCCATCGCCGCCGGCATCGGGGCCATCGGGCTCAACCTGCTCACCGGCGCCACCGGGCAGCTGTCCATGGGCCACGCCTTCTTCCTCGCCGTCGGGGCCTACGGGTACTGCGCGCTGGCCGGGGACGACGCGCGGGGCCTCGTCGGGCTCGGCCTGCCCAGCTGGCTCGCGGCCGTCCTCGCCGTCGTCCTCGCGGGAGCCGCCGGCGGGCTCTTCAGCCCCATCGCAGGCCGCCTGCGCGGCGCCTACCTCGGCATCGCCACCCTCGCGCTGATCTTCATCGGCCAGCACGTCCTGTTCAACGCCACCCCCCTGACCGGCGGCTACAACGGCCGCGCCGTCGAACCCCTCTCCCTCTTCGGGATCACCTTCGACGACACCGAGACCGTGATCGCCGCCGTCCCCTTCCAGTCCGCCGAGAAGCTCTGGTACGTCGCCCTCGCCGCACTGCTGGGCTGCGCCCTGTTCGCCCGCGGCATCCTGCGCGGGCGCCCCGGACGCGCCATGAACGCCGTGCGCGACCACACGATCGCCGCCGGCGTCATGGGCGTTCCCGTGGCCCGCTACCGCGCCGCCGTCTTCGTCCTGTCCTCCATGTACGCCGGGCTGGCGGGCGTCCTCCTCGCCCTCGTCTTCCAGCGCACCGTGCCCGACTACTTCGGCATGGTCCTGTCCCTCGAATACCTCGCCATGATCGTGATCGGCGGCCTCGGCACGGTCGCCGGCGCCGTCATCGGCGCGGCCTTCGTCTCCCTGCTGCCCCAGCTGCTCACCCGCTACAGCGACACCCTGCCGCTCGTCGCCGCCCCCGGCACCGGCGGGGTCGCACCGGGCGAGGCGGCCCGCTACCTGTACGGCGCGGCCCTCGTCGCGGTGGTCCTGTTCCTCCCCGGCGGCCTCGCGCGCGTCCGCCCGCGGGTCCGCCCGTCCCAGCCCGTACGTCCCCCGAAGGAGCCAGCGTGAAGAGAACCGACCCCCGGACCGTGCGACTCGGCACGGCGGCCCTCGCGGCCGCGCTCCTCCTCACCGGCGCCGCCGGGTGCAGCGGCAAGGCGAACACCTCGGGCGGCGACAAGCCGGCCGAGGGCGGGGTCAAGACCGGCAAGGGGGTCACCGCCACCGCCATCCGGCTCGGCGCCCTGACCGACATGACCGGCGTCTACGCCTCGCTCGGCAAGAGCGTCACCCAGGCCCAGCAGCTCTGGATCAAGGAGGCCAACGCCGCGGGCGGCATCTGCGGCCGACAGCTGGAGCTGACGGTCCGCGACCACGGCTACGACCCGCAGAAGGCCCTCGCCGGCTACACCGAGCTGGAGCCCCAGGTGCTCGGCTTCGCCCAGTTCATCGGCTCCCCGTTCGTCGCGGCGGCCAAGGACCGCATCGACGGCCAGGACAAGGGACTGGTCATCCCGCAGGCCTGGTCCGCCTCGCTGCTGGGCAGCCCCGCCATCCGCACGGTGGGGGCCACGTACGACATCGAGACGGTCAACGCCATCGGCTATCTCCTCGACCAGAAGCGGATCGCCTCGGGCGACAAGATCGGGCACGTGTACTTCGAGGGGGACTACGGCGAGAACGCCCTCGCGGGGTCCAAGCACGCGGCCAAGGAGGCCGGGCTCACGGTCGTCGAGCAGAAGATCAAGCCCACCGACAACGACATGTCCGCCCAGGTCGCCGCCCTCAAGCAGGCCGGGGTCAAGGCCGTGGTGATCAGCGCCGGTCCCAAGCAGGCGGCCTCGCTGGTCGGGGTCGCCGCGGCCGGCGGCTGGAACGTCCCCGTGGTCGGCAACAACTCCGCCTTCGCCCCCCAGCTGCTCGCCACCCCGGCGGGCGCGGCCCTCCAGAAGGACTACTACGTCGCGGCCTCCACCCTGCCCATCGGCTCCACGGCCCCCGGCCCGGCGGCTCTGGCCGCGGCCTACAAGACGGCGTACCCGGGCGCGGGCCTCGACAACGGAGTGGTGGCGGGCTACACGGCCGCCGCGGTCTACGGAGAGGCCCTGAAGAAGGCCTGCGCCGACAAGGACCTGACCCGCGAAGGCGTGTCCAAGGCCCTGCTGAGCCTGAAGTCCTACGACAGCGGCTTCGGCATCACCCACGACTTCTCGAACCCGAAGGCCCCCTCCACCCGCCAAAGCGTGATCATGAAACCGGACGACCAGACCCCGGGCGGCCTGAAGGTGGTCAAGGAGGCCGCGGTAGCCCCGGCGGCCCAGAATTTCACCCCGGGAAACTGAGCCTCGCCGGCGTTTGAGGCGCGGGGCCCGGGGCGGAGCCCCGGATCTTTGAGGCGCGCTCGACCGCTGGGCCGGGCCAAATCCAGCCCCGCCGGCGTTTGAGGCGCGGGGCCTGGGGCGGAGCCCCAGCAGCGGCGCCGCACCCGACAACGAAAAGAGGGCCCCCGGATGCCGATGGCATCCGGGGGCCCTCTCACGTCAAACTAACGCAGCGTAGCGGCCCTGGCCTCACGACGGTTGTGCCGGAACGTATTGGCCCGGCGGGTCGTCGCGAACAGCGGAATCGTCGCCGCCAGAGCGATCTGCAGCGCACAGCCGGTCTGCAGCAGCAGCTGCCCGCCCGGCGCGTCGAACGCCCAGGCCGCGAGCAGCCCCATGGCCCCGACGATCCAGCTGAGCATCGCCACCGCGAGGACACCCCGCGGCTTGGGGTACTCGACCCGGCTCACCATCAGCCAGGCCACCCCGATGATCGCCAGCAGCGTCGGCACGAACGGCAGCTCCAGCAGCACGATCGAGACGACCGTCAGCGCACCGAAGGGGCTCGGCATGCCCTGGAACATGCCGTCCTTCATCGTCACGCAGCTGAATCTCGCGAGTCTGAGCACCACGGCCAGCAGCACCACGATCGCGGCCAGCGCCGACATCTTCTGGTGCGCGTCGACGGCGACCATGCCGTAGACGAGCACGAAGTACGCGGGAGCCAGGCCGAAGCTGATCAGGTCGGACAGGTTGTCCAGCTCCGCGCCCATCGGCGAGCTGCGCAGCTTGCGGGCCACGATGCCGTCGAAGAGGTCGAAGACCGCGGCGAGCAGCATCAGTATCACCGCCGTGGCGGCGCTGCTGCGGGCCATGCCCGACTCGCCGCTGCCGGTGAGGTGCGGGATGAGGATTCCGGTGGTGGTGAAGTACACCGCCATGAATCCGCACGTCGCGTTACCGAGGGTGAGGGTGTCCGCTATCGACAGCCGCAGTGACAGCGGCATGTCGTCCTCGGCGGACTCCTCCTCGGCGGACTCCGGAACCCAGCCTGCGGCGGGAGTCTCAGGGTCAGTCACGGTCAATTCGGGTCACCCCCGCGGTGGTGGCCTGACCGACCTCGACCGCGACCTCGACGCCCTCGGGGAGGTAGATGTCGACGCGCGAACCGAAGCGGATCAGACCGATGCGTTCGCCCTGCTCGACCTTGGTACCGGCAGGCAGGTACGGGACGATGCGGCGGGCGACGGCGCCGGCGATCTGCACCATCTCGATGTCACCGAGCTCGGTGTCGAAGTGCCAGACAACGCGCTCGTTGTTCTCGCTCTCCTTGTTGAACGCCGGGACGAACCCGCCGGGGATGTGCTCCACGGACGTCACCGTGCCCGCGAGGGGCGCGCGGTTGACGTGGACGTTCAGCGGGCTCATGAAGATCGCGACGCGGGTGCGTCCGTCCTTCCACGGCATGATGCTCTGCACCACACCGTCGGCGGGCGAGATGACACGGCCCTGGGCGATCTCACGCTCGGGGTCGCGGAAGAACCACAGCATGCCCGCGGCGAGCGCGGTGGCGGGCACGGCCGCCGCGGCCCAGCGCCCGGACTTGCGCGCCCGGGTGAGGCTGAGCGCCGCGGTGGCGACGGTCGGCAGAAGCCACGGCGATGCTCCGCGCGCGAGGCGTACGCCAAGGAGGCTGTCGCGAGGTGCAGAGGTTTGGCTGTGGGGCATGGATGACCTTCGTAGCGGGTGATTGCCGCGCCGCAAACAGGGGGACGGGACGGCGGCTTTACTGGAATGCTATCGGTTGCACGCAACAACTGGGCAAGCCAGAAGCCGAGTCGATGGCCGTCGGCCAGTGACTGCCAGTGACACTTCTGCGACGGATCCGGGGAGGATCCGCCGCAAAAGGTACTTTCAGCCCTGGAGGCGGTACTCCTCAAGCAGGCGTCGCCCGATGATCATTTTCTGAATCTCGGCGGTACCTTCACCGATGAGCAGCATCGGAGCCTCCCGGTAGAGACGCTCGATCTCGTACTCCTTGGAGAACCCGTAGCCGCCATGGATACGGAAGGCGTCTTCCACCACCTCCTTGCAGTACTCGGAGGCGAGGTACTTCGCCATCCCTGCTTCGAGGTCGTTTCGTTCCCCGGAGTCCTTTTTGCGTGCTGCATTGACCATCATCGCATGGGCGGCTTCGACCTTGGTAGCCATCTCGGCGAGCTTGAACTGGATGGCCTGGTGTTCGGCGATGGCCTTGCCGAAAGTGTGACGCTGCTGGGCATAAGAGACACCGAGCTCGAACGCACGCTGAGCGACACCGCAGCCACGGGCCGCCACGTTGACGCGGCCGACCTCGACGCCGTCCATCATTTGGTAAAACCCTCGGCCGGTCTCGCCGCCGAGGACGCGATTGGCCGGAATGCGCAGTCCGTCCATGATGAGCTCGGTCGTGTCGACGCCCTTGTAGCCCATCTTGTCGATCTTGCCCGGGATGGTCAGGCCGGGACGGACCTCGCCGAAGCCGGGCTCCTTCTCCACGAGGAAGGTCGTCATCGACTTGTGGGGCGCCGTGCCCTCGGGGTGTCCTTCGTCACTTCGCACGAGGACGGCCACCAGCGTGGACGTGCCGCCGTTCGTCAGCCACATCTTCTGGCCGTTCAGGACGTACTCGTCGCCGTCCTTCACCGCCTTCGACGTGATCGCCGACACATCGGAGCCCAGCGCCGGCTCGGACATCGAGAACGCGCCGCGCACCTCGCCCAGCGCCATGCGCGGGAGGAAGTAGTCCTTCTGCTCCTGCGTGCCGTGCTGCTTGAGCATGTACGCCACGATGAAGTGCGTGTTGATGATGCCCGAGACGGACATCCAGCCACGGGCTATCTCCTCGACGCACAGGGCGTAGGTGAGGAGCGACTCACCCAGGCCGCCGTACTCCTCCGGGATCATCAGCCCGAAGAGGCCGAGCTCCTTGAGGCCGTCGACGATCTGCTGCGGGTACTCGTCGCGGTGCTCCAGCTCGGTCGCGACCGGGATGATCTCCTTGTCGACGAACTCGCGGACGGTCTTGAGGATCTCCCGCTGGACGTCCGTGAGCCCGGCGGTCTGGGCGAGTCGGGCCATGGCTACTTCCCCTGTTCCTTCAGCGTGGGGCGGCCGGGCTGCTCGCCGCCGCGCTCCTTGATGTACGTCTCGGTCGGGACCATCACCTTGCGCCGGAAGACGCAGACGAGGGTGCCGTCCTGCTTGTAGCCCTTGGTCTCGACGTAGACGATGCCGCGGTCGTTCTTCGACTTCGACGGGGTCTTGTCGAGGACCGTGGTCTCGCCGTAGATGGTGTCGCCGTGGAAGGTCGGCGCCACGTGCCGCAGGGACTCGATCTCCAGGTTGGCGATGGCCTTCCCGGAGACGTCCGGCACGGACATGCCCAGCAGCAGCGAGTAGATGTAGTTGCCCACGACCACGTTCTTGCCGAAGTCGGTCGTGTTCTCGGCGTAATTGCTGTCCATGTGGAGCGGGTGGTGGTTCATGGTCAGCAGACAGAAGAGGTGGTCGTCGTACTCCGTGACCGTCTTCCCGGGCCAGTGCTTGTAGACCGCGCCGACCTCGAACTCTTCGTACGTGCGTCCGAACTGCATGGTGCTCAGGCCTCCGGGATCTCGAACTTGCTGGTGCGCTGCATGCCCGCGGCGCGGCCCTTGCCCGCGATGACCAGGGCCATCTTGCGGCTGGCCTCGTCGATCATCTCGTCGCCGAGCATCGCCGAGCCCTTCTTGCCGCCGGCCTCGGAGGTGCACCAGTCGTACGCGTCGAGGATCAGCTCGGAGTGGTCGTAGTCCTCCTGCGAGGGGGAGAAGACCTCGTTGGCCGCGTCGACCTGGCCGGGGTGCAGCACCCACTTGCCGTCGAAGCCCAGCGCCGCCGCCCGGCCGGCCACCTCGCGGTACGCGTCCACGTCGCGGATCTGGAGGAAGGGGCCGTCGATCGCCTGGAGGTTGTGCATGCGGGCCGCCATCAGGATCCGCATCAGGATGTAGTGGTAGGCGTCCGCGCCGTAGCCGGGCGGCTGCATGCCCACGACCAGGGACTTCATGTTGATCGAGGCCATGAAGTCGGCCGGGCCGAAGATGATGGTCTCCAGCCGGGGCGAGGCGGCGGCGATCTCGTCGACGTTCACCAGGCCCTTGGCGTTCTCGATCTGCGCCTCGATGCCGATCTTGCCGACCTCGAAGCCCATCGTCTTCTCGATCTGGGTCAGCAGCAGGTCCAGGGCCACGACCTGCTGGGCGTCCTGGACCTTCGGCAGCATGATGCAGTCGAGGTTCTGGCCGGCGCCCTCGACGACCGTGATGACGTCGCGGTACGTCCAGTGCGTGGTCCAGTCGTTGACCCGCACGACCCGGGTCTTGCCCGTCCAGTCACCGTTGTTCAGCGCGTCCACGATCGTGTGGCGGGCGCCTTCCTTGGCGAGCGGCGCGCAGGCGTCCTCCAGGTCGAGGAAGACCTGGTCGGCCGGCAGGCCCTGGGCCTTCTCCAGGAAGCGCGGGTTCGAACCCGGGACGGCGAGGCAGGAGCGACGCGGGCGAAGACGGTTCACCGGGTGGACGGGCGTGGTCATGCGGGGACCTCCGTGCTTGCAAGGTTTGCGGTGTTCTGAAGGGGGTCGAGCTTGTTGGCTTTGCGGATCTCGTCGACGATACGGCCGATGATCTCCGTGATGCCGAAGTCCTTCGGCGTGAAGACGGCGGCCACACCGGCCGCCTTGAGTGTCACGGCATCCGCGTTCGGAATGATGCCTCCGACGATGACGGGAATGTCACCCGCCCCCGCCGCGCGCAGGCGTTCGAGGACGTCCGGGACGAGTGCGCTGTGGGATCCGGACAGGATGGACAGTCCCACGCAGTGCACGTCCTCGGCCAGCGCCGCGGAGGAGATCTCCTCGGGCGTCAGCCGGATGCCCTGGTAGACCACCTCGAAGCCGGCGTCGCGGGCCCGGACCGCTATCTGCTCGGCGCCGTTGGAGTGCCCGTCCAGGCCGGGCTTGCCGACCAGCAGGCGCAGCCGGCCCGAGCCGAGCTCGTCGGCCGTACGGGCCACCTTCTCGCGGACCTCGTGCATCGGCGTACCGGGCTCGGCGGTGACCGCCACCGGGGCCGAGGAGACCCCGGTCGGGGCGCGGAACTCGCCGAACACCTCGCGGAGCGCGCTCGCCCACTCGCCGGTGGTGACACCGGCCCGGGCGCACTCCAGGGTGGCCTCCATCAGGTTCTCGGTCCCGGCCGCGGCCTCCTTGAGGCGCTCCAGGGCCTGCCGGGTGGTGGGGAAGACGAACGGGTCGCCGTTCCCCTGCCGTTCCGAGGACTCCTCGCGCTCGGCGCGCCAGCGGCCGATGCGCTCGACGGTCAGTGCCTCCACCGCCCCGTCCACCGTCATGATGGCGCCGTCCAGGTCCGCGGTGAGCGGGTTCTCCTCGGTCTGCTGGAAGCAGTTGACGCCGACGATCTTGTCCACGCCGGCCTCGATCCGGGCGCGCCGTTCGGCGTGCGAGGAGACCAGCTCGCCCTTCAGGTACCCGGACTCGACGGCGGCCATCGCGCCGCCCATCTCCTGGATCCGGTCGATCTCGGCCAGACAGTCGGCGACCAGGGAGTCGACCTTGGCCTCGATGACGTGGGAGCCCGCGAAGATGTCCTCGTACTCCAGCAGGTCGCTCTCGTGCGCCAGGACCTGCTGGATGCGCAGCGACCACTGCTGGTCCCAGGGCCGGGGCAGGCCCAGCGCCTCGTTCCAGGCCGGCAGCTGCACCGCGCGGGCGCGGGCGTCCTTGGAGAGGGTGACCGCCAGCATCTCCAGGACGATGCGCTGGACGTTGTTCTCCGGCTGCGCCTCGGTCAGGCCCAGGGAGTTGACCTGGACCCCGTAGCGGAAGCGGCGCTGCTTGTCGTTCTCGATGCCGTACCGCTCACGGGTGACCTTGTCCCAGATGCGGCCGAAGGCGCGCATCTTGCACATCTCCTCGATGAAGCGGACGCCCGCGTTCACGAAGAAGGAGATGCGGGCGACCACCTCGCCGAAGCGCTCCTCGGGCACCTGGCCCGAGTCGCGCACGGAGTCCAGGACGGCGATCGCGGTGGACATCGCGTACGAGATCTCCTGGACCGGGGTGGCCCCGGCCTCCTGCAGATGGTAGCTGCAGATGTTGATCGGGTTCCACTTCGGGATGTGGTTGACCGTGTACGCGATCATGTCCGTCGTCAGGCGGAGCGAGGGCCCGGGCGGGAAGACGTGCGTCCCGCGCGAGAGGTACTCCTTGACGATGTCGTTCTGGGTGGTGCCCTGGAGCTGGGAGACGTCCGCCCCCTGCTCCTCGGCGGCCACCTGGTAGAGC
Organism: Streptomyces sp. NPDC059989; assembly: GCF_042736975.1. Classification (NCBI taxonomy): domain Bacteria; kingdom Bacillati; phylum Actinomycetota; class Actinomycetes; order Kitasatosporales; family Streptomycetaceae; genus Streptomyces; species Streptomyces sp. NPDC059989. The sequence continues at coordinate 101,562 of NZ_JBHWUO010000006.1, read as the reverse complement.
GCCAGCAGCCACATGGCGGTGGCGTTGATCGTCATCGAGGTGTTCATCTGCTCCAGGGGTATGTCCTGGAACAGCCGCCGCATGTCGCCCAGATGGGAGACCGGGACCCCGACCCGGCCCACCTCGCCGCGGGCGAGGATGTGGTCGGGGTCGTAGCCGGTCTGCGTCGGCAGGTCGAACGCGACCGACAGGCCGGTCTGGCCCTTGGCGAGGTTGCGGCGGTACAGCTCGTTCGACGCCTCGGCCGTGGAGTGGCCGGCGTACGTCCGCATGAGCCACGGACGGTCCTTCTGGCGCTCTGTCATCTCAGGCTGTCCCTTAGGCCTTTGAACGGTCTCAGACGTTGCGGAAGCGGTTGATGGCCTCGAGGTGCGTCGCGCGCATCTCGTGGTCGCGGACGCCCAGGCCCTCCTCGGGGGCCAGCGCGAGGACGCCGACCTTGCCCTGGTGGAGGTTGCGGTGGACGTCGTAGGCGGCCTGACCGGTCTCCTCCAGGGAGTAGACCTTCGACAGGGTGGGGTGGATCTTGCCCTTGGCGACCAGGCGGTTGGCCTCCCACGCCTCGCGGTAGTTCGCGAAGTGCGAGCCCACGATCTTCTTCAGCGACATCCACAGGTAGCGGTTGTCGTACTCGTGGTTGTAGCCCGAGGTCGAGGCGCAGGTGACGATCGTGCCGCCCTTGCGGGTGACGTAGACCGAGGCGCCGAAGGTCTCGCGGCCCGGGTGCTCGAAGACGATGTCCACGTCCTCGCCGCCGGTCAGCTCGCGGATGCGCTTGCCGAAGCGCTTCCACTCCTTCGGGTCCTGGGTGTGCTCGTCCTTCCAGAACTTGTAGCCCTCGGCGCTGCGGTCGATGATCGCGGTCGCGCCCATCGCCCGGCAGATGTCCGCCTTCTGCGCGCTGGAGACGACACAGATCGGGTTGGCGCCGCCGGCCAGCGCGAACTGGGTGGCGTAGGAGCCGAGTCCGCCGCTGGCGCCCCAGATCAGGACGTTGTCGCCCTGCTTCATGCCGGCGCCGTTGCGGGAGACCAGCTGGCGGTAGGCGGTGGAGTTGACCAGGCCGGGGGAGGCGGCCTCCTCCCAGCTCAGGTGGTCCGGCTTCGGCATCAGCTGGTTGGACTTGACGAGCGCGATCTCCGCCAGGCCGCCGAAGTTGGTCTCGAAGCCCCAGATGCGCTGCTCGGGGTCGAGCATCGTGTCGTTGTGGCCGTCCGAGGACTCCAGCTCGACCGAGAGGCAGTGCGCGACGACCTCGTCGCCCGGCTTCCAGGCGTTGACACCGGGGCCGGTGCGCAGCACGACGCCCGCGAGGTCGGAGCCGATGATGTGGTACGGCAGGTCGTGGCGCTTGGTGAGCTCGCTGAGCCTGCCGTAGCGCTCCAGGAAGCTGAAGGTGGACACCGGCTCGAAGATCGAGGTCCACACCGAGTTGTAGTTGACCGAGGAGGCCATGACGGCCACCAGGGCCTCGCCCGGGCCGAGTTCCGGCACCGGGACCTGGTCCAGGTGCAGGGACTTGCGCGGGTCCTTCTCGCGGGTGGTGAGCCCCGCGAACATCTCCGCCTCGTCCTTGTGCACGGTGATCGCGCGGTACGAGTCGGGGAGCGGCAGGGCCGCGAAGTCGGCGGCCGTAGCGGCCTGCGACTGGATCGCGTCCAGGATGTCCTTCACGGTAGAGCCTCCGGCTAGCGCTGAATGAGGGTGCGCTGAGGGGTACGCAGGTGCGTGCAGCGGGTGGTGTGTGCCGTCGGTTCGGCGGAGCGGTGGTGCTGCACGCCTGTGGTGGGGCGTGCGGGGGCCTGGTGACGCAGGCATCCGGGGCGCGGTCCGCACCGTGTGGGTGTGGGACCGCGGGGACGTCCGGACGAGATTCAACGTATGGCACCCCGTGTCACTCGACAAGGCACCGCGTGCCAAAACTTTTTCTCATTTGCCTATTGACCTGCGCAGATGAGCGATGATCGATCAGAGTTACCCGCGAGTAGGGGCAAGGCGGACAAACGGAAGCGGCCGCCCCCGGTACGGGAGCGGCCGCTGTGACGCTTGTCGCGCGTGGTGCTTTTCGACTACTTGTTGCGCAGTGCCTCTTCGATGGTCCGCATGACCTCGTCCAGCGGGGCGTCCGTGCGGGCCACCGCCACCAGCACCTCGCCCTCGGTGCGGACCGCCGCCGGGGCGGCCGGCGCCGCCGCCGTGTTCAGGGTGCGGCCCGCGCCGATGCCCGTGCCGAAGGTCTTGCGGACGATGGAGAAGGCGTGGTCCAGCTGCGCCTCCACGTCCCCCTGGCCGCCCGCCCGCAGCCAGCGCCGCAGCACGTGGTTGTGGGCGGTGACCACCGCCGAGGCGGCCACCTCGGCCAGCAGCGGATCGTCGTTGCCGTCGTGGTGGTCGGTCTCGTCGAAGTGGGCCAGCAGATAGCGGGTGAACAGCCGCTCGTACCGGGCCACCGAGGCGATCTCCCGCTCCCGCAGCGCCGGCACCTCGCGGGTCAGCCGGTAGCGCTCCACCGACACCGCCGGCGAGGCGGCGTACATCTTCATGACTTCCTTGATCCCCCGGCACACCGTGTCGAGCGGGTGCTCGTGCGCCGGGGCCACGTCGAGGACTGCCTCGGCGCGGGTCAGGGTGTCGTCGTGGTCGGGGAAGATCGCCTCTTCCTTGGACCGGAAGTGCCGGAAGAAGGTCCGGCGCGCCACCCCGGCGGTCGCGGCGATCTCGTCGACCGTCGTCGCCTCGTACCCCTTGGTCGCGAACAGCTCCATGGCCGCGGCGGCGAGCTCGCGGCGCATCTTGAGCCGCTGGGCGGCCGCCTTGGTGCCGGCCGGGCTCTCCGGGGTGTCGGAAGCCGTGGCGGCGCGGGGCGAGGTCTTGGCGGGCTGGGACATAGAGCGAAAGTACTTCATTCGGGCGGGTGAGCGCGCCTGAGGGGGGTGGGACGGGGATGGATGCGGGGGAGGGCAGGCACTGGGCACACAGTGCTCGTCGGGAGGGTTTGCCCGCCGTGAGGGTCCGGCGGGCCCGAGGAGCCCTCCCCACGCATCCGGCTCATGGCCCGGCCGATTACCGGCGGGCGGCGTACTCACGGAAACCGCGGCCGGTCTTCCGGCCCAGGCAGCCCGCCGCGACCAGGTGCTCCAGCAGCGGGGACGGGGCCAGGCCCGGGTCGCGGAACTCCTTGTGGAGGACCTTCTCGATGGCCAGCGACACATCGAGGCCGACCACGTCGAGGAGCTCGAAGGGCCCCATCGGGTAGCCGCCGCCCAGCTTCATCGCCGCGTCGATCTGGTCGAGGCTCGCGTAGTGCTGCTCGACCATCTTGATCGCGTTGTTGAGGTACGGGAACAGCAGCGCGTTCACGATGAAGCCGGCCCGGTCCCCGCAGTCCACCGGGTGCTTGCGCACCTTGACGCAGATCTCGCGGACCGTGGCGTGCACGTCGTCGGCCGTCAGGACCGTGCGGACCACCTCGACCAGCTTCATAGCCGGGGCCGGGTTGAAGAAGTGCATGCCGATCACGTCCTGCGGACGCGAGGTCACGCGGGCCACCGCGATCACCGGCAGCGAGGAGGTGGTCGTCGCCAGCACCGCGCCCGGCTTGCAGACCTTGTCCAGGGCCGCGAACAGCTCCTGCTTGACGGCCAGGTCCTCGGCCACCGCCTCCACGGCCAGGTCCACCTCGGCGAAGGCGTCCAGCGAACCGGCCGGGGTGATCAGGTCCAGGGTCCGCGTCGCGGACTCGTCCGTCAGCCGGCCCTTGGCCACCGCACGGCCCAGGGACTTGCCGATCGCGGCCTTCGCCGCCTCCGCCTTCTCCTGGCTGCGGGCGGCCAGGACGACGCTGTAGCCGGCCTGGGCGAAGACCTGCGCGATCCCGCTCGCCATGGTGCCCGAGCCGGCCACGCCGACCGAGGTCACGGCGCGGCCCGCGCCGAGCAGGGCCCCGTCCGGCGGGGTCTGGAGGTCGCGGACGATCACCGAGCTGCCCGGGGCCTCGTACGTGTAGAAGCCGCGCCCGGACTTCTGCCCGGTCAGCCCGGCCTCGGCGAGCTGCCCGAGGATCGGGGCCGGGGCGTGCAGCCGGTCGCCGGAGGAGGTGTACATGGCCTCCAGGACGGTGCGGGCGGTGTCCACGCCGATCAGGTCGAGCAGCGCGAGCGGGCCCATGGGCAGGCCGCAGCCGAGCCGCATCGCCGCGTCGATGTCCTCGCGGGAGGCGTACTTGGCCTCGTACATGGCGGCGGCCTGGTTGAGGTAGCCGAAGAGCAGGCCGTCGGCGACGAAGCCGGGGCGGTCGCCGACCGCGACGGGCTCCTTGCCGAGCTCGCGGGCCAGTGCGGTGACCGCCTCGACGGCCGGCGGGGCGGTCAGCACGCTGGAGACGACCTCGACCAGCTTCATCGCCGGGGCCGGGTTGAAGAAGTGCAGGCCCAGCACGCGCTCGGGGCGCTGGGACTCGGCGGCCATGCGCGTCACCGAGAGGGCGTTGGTGCCGGTGGCCAGGATCGTGTCCGGGCGGACGACCGCGTCGAGCTCGCGGAAGACCTGCTGCTTGATCTCGTACGACTCCGGCACGACCTCGATGACGAGGTCCGCCTCGGCGGCGGCGGCGAGGTCGCCGTAGGTGCGGAACCGGGCGAGCACGTCCGCCCGCTCCTGCTCGGTGAGGCGCTCCCGGGTGACGGAGCGGGCGGTGGACGCGGCGAGCGAGGCCACGGCCCGGCGGGCGGCGGCCTCACTGACGTCGATGCCGATGACCTCGCGGCCGGCCCGGGCGAGGACCTCGGCGATGCCGGTGCCCATCGTGCCGAGGCCGACGACGGCGATGGTCTGGAGGGTGGGGTGACTGGACGGACGGTCCATCGAGGGACTCCAGTGGAAGAGGGTGACGACTGGGGGACGCGCGGCGCACAGCGCGCGGATGCCGTACGGAAGAGCCGTGCGGAACGTACGGAAGGCGTACGGGAGCCGTACGAAGCCGTACGGAGGGAGTGAGCCCGGCAGCGAAGAGCCCGGCGGGCCGAAGCGGCGGAACCCTGTCCCGGGGTCACGCCGTGGGGTGGTGCGGTGCTGAACCGACTGGCACGAGGCGGCTGCGTCACCAGGCCGTCCTCGTACGTGTTACCAGGACAGTAACTCGTCGGTAACTCGCGCGCCAGAGTGCGGAGATGTGACCTGTACCGCCCAAATGTACCGATCATCGATCATCGATCAACGCTCTCCCCTAGGGTGGCCATGTGAACGACGTGCTGGAGCGACTGCGGGCGGAAGCCGCCGGTTCGCCGGAGCGTGCCGAGTACGAGGTCCTCCTCGCGGCGGACCCCGATGCCCTGGCGGCCTCCCTGACCTCGCCCGGGCTGCCCCTGTGGGCCCGCGAACTCGCCGCGTACCGGCTGGGGCTGGCCGGGGACCGCCGTGCCTTCGAGTCCCTGGTGCTGCTGCTCAACCACCGCGACCCGCCGCGCTGCGCGGCCGCCGCCGAGGCGCTGGCCGTCCTGGGCGACCCCCGTACCGCCCGCGCGGCCGCGGCCCTCGCCACCAACGGCCTGCGCACGGCCTACGCCCTGCAGCCCGTCCGGCTGCTCACCGCTCTGCGCGCCCCGGAATCGGCCCCCGCGCTGATGGCCACCCTGTCCCGGCTGCTCTCCCCGCACGACCCGTACTGGCGGGTCGCCCTGGCCTGCGTCGAGGGGCTCGGCGCCCTGGGCGACCCGCGGGCCCGCGAACTCCTCACCCGCGCCCAGTCCCACCCCCGCCTCGCGGTGGCGGCGACGGCCGCACTCCGCGCGCTGGGGTGAGGGGGCCGGCTGGCATGATCGTCCGCATGAGCGAACACGACAGCCACCTGACCCGCATATACGCACCGGAAGGCGTCAGCCCCGCCGTCGGCTTCAGCCACGTGGTGTGGGGCACCGGGCGCTTCGTCGCCGTCTCCGGGCAGTGCGCCTTCGACGAGAAGGGCGGGATCGTCGGCGAGGGCGACCCGTCCGCGCAGGCCCACCAGGTGTTCGAGAACCTGCGGCGCTGCCTGGCCGCCGCCGGGGCCACCTTCGACGACGTGGTGAAGCTGACCTACTTCGTCACCGACGTCGCGCACATGCCCGCGGTGCGGGAGGCGCGCGACGCCTTCATCCCCGCCGACCGGCTGCCGGCCTCCTCCGCCGTCCAGGTCGCGGCCCTGGTCCGGCCGGAACTGCTGGTGGAGGTGGAGGCCTTCGCCGTGCTGCCGGTCTGACCTGTCCGACCGGCCCGACCTGTCGGGTCAGCCCCGGAAGCCGAGCAGGCCGTGCAGGGCCGCGCCGCCCGCCGAGGGCGGCACCGCGCGGGTCGCCGCGGTCGGCTTCGGGGCCGCCTGGGCCGGGCAGGTGGCGTCCGCGGCCTTGCCCGTCTTCAGGTACGCCGACACCTTCTCGTCCAGGCACTTGTTGCCGCTGAGCGAGATCCCGTGGTTGCCGCCGCCCTCCTCGACCACCAGGGCCGAGCCCTTCAGCTTCTCCCGCATGCTGAGCGCGCCCCCGAACGGGGTCGCCGCGTCCTCCGTCGCCTGGAGGAGGAGGGCCGGCGGCAGGTCGGCGTTGGTCACGTCCGGGGCCTGGAGCGGCTCCGTCGGCCAGAACGCGCACGGGGCGTTGTACCAGGCGTTGTTCCAGGTCATGAAGGGCGCCTCGGCGTGCGTGCGCCACATGTCCGCGCGCCACTGGTTCCAGTCCTTCGGCCAGGCCGAGTCCCGGCACTGCACCGCCGTGTAGACGCTGTAGCCGTTGCCCGCGGAGGGCTCGACCGCGCCGAACCGCTCGTACGCCGCCACCAGCGGCTTCGGGTCCGCCTTGACCGCGTAGGCGGCGAAGGCCTCGGCGAGGTTCGGCCAGTAGCCGTTGAAGTAGCCGCCCGGCATGAAGGTGTCCTCCAGCTCGGCCGGGCCCACCTTGCCGCCGGCCGGGGTCTCGCGCAGCGCCTCGCGCATCGCGTACCAGCGCTCCTCGACCCGCTCCGGATCGGTGCCGAGCCGGTAGGTCCCGTCGTGCGTCGCCACCCAGGCCAGGAAGGCCTTGTGGCGGGCGTCGAAGGCCCGGTCCTGGGAGAGGTTGTCCTCGTACCAGACGCCGCCCGGGTCGACCACGGAGTCCAGGACCAGCCGGTGCACCCGGCCGGGGTGGAGCTTGGCGTACACCGCGCCCAGGTAGGTCCCGTACGAGTAGCCGAAGTAGCTGATCCGCTCGGCGGCGAGCGCGCCGCGCAGCACCTCGATGTCGCGGGCGGCCGAGACGGTGTCGATGTGGGGCAGCACGTCCGCGTACTTGGCCTGGCAGGACTCGGCGAAGGTGCGCACCCGATCCAGGTTGGCCTGCTCGGTGGCCTCGTCGCGCGGTACGGAGTCCGGGCGCACGGGCTTGAAGTGGCCGGCCCCGCAGTCGAGGGCCGGCTCGCTCTTGCCCACGCCCCGGGGGTCGAAGCCGATCACGTCGTACTGGGCGGCGACGTCCTTGGGGAGCGCGGAGGCGATGAAGCCGGCGAGGGTGCGGCCGCTGCCGCCGGGCCCGCCGGGGTTGACCAGCAGCGGGCCCTGGGAGGTGGCGGCGGTGTGGGGCACCCGGGTCAGGGCGAGGGCGATCTGCCGGCCGGTGGGCCGGGCGTGGTCGAGGGGGACCTTGAGGGAAGCGCACTGGAGCGTCGGGTAGCGGGGCGTCGCGCAGTCGGTCCAGCGCAGGGCCGCCTTCGCCGGAGCCGGGGCGGCCGGGGCGGCCGGCGCCGCCGTGACCGGGCTCGCCAGCGCGGTGGCGGCGGCGACGGCGGTGGAGATCGACAGCAGGACAGCGGCGCGCTTCTTCAAGGGGTGCAGCATGGGGCCTCCCAGCCGAGGGTTCTGGGCGGAATCGTCCCGGAAACCGCGCCTGGAAGACGGGATTGGGCTGCCTATTGGCCCGATGTGATGACCCTTCAGCGGGTCGCGCGCGTCAGAGGAGGGTCAGCTGCGTCGGTTCGGCGGGCGCGCCCGCCGCGGGCCGCTCGGGGGTGACGATCCGGCGGGCCGCCCCGCGGGAGTGCGGGCCGATGCCGAATTCGGCCGCCAGCCGGTGGACTTGGCGGGTGATCTGGCGCTGGTACCAGGTGGGCGCGTACGAGCCGCCCGCGTACATCCGCTCGTACCGCTCCACGAGCCGCGGGTGGTGCTCGCCCAGCCAGGCGGTGAACCACTCGCGCGCCCCGGGCCGCAGATGGAGTACCAGGGGTGTCACGGAGGTGGCGCCGGACTCGGCGACGGCGCGCACGGTGGCCCGCAGCTGCTCGGGGGAGTCGCCGAGGAAGGGGATCACCGGGGCCATCAGCACCCCGCACTCGATGCCGGCGTCGGTCAGCGCCCGTACGGCGGCCAGCCGGGCGGCGGGGGAGGGCGTGCCGGGCTCCACGGTCCGCCACAGGCCGGTGTCGGTGAAGCCGACGGAGACGGAGATCCCGACCTCGGCGACCTCGGCGGCCTCCTGGAGGAGGGGCAGGTCGCGCAGGATCAGCGTGCCCTTGGTCAGGATCGAGAAGGGATTGGCGTGGTCGCGCAGCGCCCCGATGATCCCGGGCATCAGCCGGTAGCGGCCTTCGGCGCGCTGGTAGCAGTCGACGTTGGTGCCCATGGCGATGTGCGCGCCGTTCCAGCGGGGCGAGCCGAGCTCGCGGCGCAGCAGCTCGGGGGCGTTGGTCTTGACGACGATCTGGGAGTCGAAGCCGAGTCCGGTGTCGAGGTCGAGGTAACTGTGGGTCTTGCGCGCGAAGCAGTAGACGCAGGCGTGACTGCAACCCCTGTACGGGTTGACGGTCCATTCGAACGGCATGCGCGAGGCCCCGGGCACCCGGTTGACGATCGAGCGGGCCCGCACCTCGTGGAAGGTGATCCCCCGGAACTCGGGGGTGTCGAAGGTACGGGTGACGACGGCGTCGGCCCCGAAGAGCGCGGCGGGCCCGGTGCTGCCCTCGGTCAGGTTGTCCCAGCGCATGAGCGCCTCCCTTGGTAGCTCTGCGCCGAGAATAGAACAAACGTTCCCATGATCGTGCGGGGCCGGACTCGTGCACGTGCACTGCCGCGGCTGACGGAGGGGCCGGTTCCCGGACCGGATTTGGGCCACCGCCCCCGAGGTGGTTGGCTTCGCCGTGACGAGCGAACACAACTGCTGGAGGACTAGCTATGGCGCAGGTCGAGGCCACCACGGAGCGGATCATCGCGGCCGACGCGGAGACCGTGTTCGACGCGCTGGCGGACTACACCGGGACCCGGGGGAAGCTGCTGCCCGAGCACTTCAGCGAGTACGAGGTGCGTGAGGGCGGCGACGGCGAGGGAACCCTGGTGCACTGGAAGCTCCAGGCCACCAGCAAGCGCGTACGGGACTGCCTGCTGGAGGTCACCGAGCCCACCGACGGCCAGCTGGTGGAGAAGGACCGCAACTCCTCCATGGTCACCACCTGGGTGGTCACCCCGGCCGGCGAGGGCAAGTCCAAGGCCGTCGTCACCACCGTGTGGAACGGCGCCGGCGGCATCGGCGGCTTCTTCGAGCGCACCTTCGCGCCCAAGGGCCTCGGCCGGATCTACGACACCGTGCTGGCCAACCTGGCCACCGAAGTCGAGGCCTGAGCCCGGTCGTTGACGGTGAGGCCGGGCACGCGGCCTCACCGGATAGGGTGAACCGGCAGACCGGACCACCGGGCGTGGCCCCGGCCCCCGGCGCCCTCCGACGGCTAGGGTGGGGATCGCGCGCGGCACCCACCGCGCCGCGCGCCACCGACCGCCCGGGGGCCCGATGAAGATCCTCATCTCCGCCGACATGGAAGGCGCCACCGGCGTCACCTGGCCCGCAGACGTGCTGCCGGGGACCCCGCAGTGGGAGCGCTGCCGGTCGATGTTCACCTCCGACGTCAACGCCGCCGTCCTCGGCTTCTACGACGGCGGCGCCGACCAGGTCCTCGTCAACGAGGCCCACTGGACCATGCGCAACCTGCTGCTGGAGCGGCTCGACGCCCGCGTAGAGATGCTCACCGGCCGCCACAAGTCCCTCTCCATGGTCGAGGGCGTCCAGCACGGGGACGTCGACGGCATCGCCTTCGTCGGCTACCACACGGGGGCCGGCTCCGAGGGGGTCCTCGCCCACACCTACCTCGCCAACTCCATCACCGGCGTCTGGGTCAACGGCGTCCGCGCCGGCGAGGGGCTGCTGAACGCCCACGTCGTCGCCGAGTTCGGGGTCCCCGTCATCCTGGTCACCGGCGACGACCTGACCTGTGTCGACGCCGCCGGATACGCTCCCGACGCCGTGACCGTCGCCGTGAAGGACCACGTCTCGCGCTACGCCGCCGTGTGCCGGACCCCGGCCCGCACCGCCGCCGACATCCGCGCCGCGGCCAAAGAGGCCACGGCCCTCGCGGTCCGCCGCGATCCGGTGCACCGCGGCCCCTTCACCGTGGAGCTGGAGTTCGACGCCGAGCACCTGGCCCTGGCCGCCACGGTGGTCCCGGGCGCCGAGCGGTGCGGGGAGCGCAGGGTCTCGTACACCAGCGACACGATGTACGAGGGGATCCGGACGTTCAAGGCGGTTACGACGGTCGTCTCGGCGGCCGTGGAGGAGCAGTATGGCTGACATGCACACCGTGACAACCGAGGCCCCGGCCGGCGCCGTGGACGCGATCGCCCTCGACGAGGTCGTCGAGTTCACCTCGGACCTCATCAGGATCGACACCACCAACCGGGGCGGCGGCGACTGCCGCGAGCGCCCCGCCGCCGAGTACGCCGCCGAGCGCCTCGCCGCCGCCGGCCTGGAGCCGGTGCTGCTGGAGCGCACCCCCGGCCGCACCAACGTCGTCGCCCGCATCGAGGGCACCGACCGCGACGCCGAGGCGCTGCTCGTCCACGGGCACCTCGACGTGGTCCCGGCCGAGGCCGCCGACTGGAGCGTCGACCCCTTCTCCGGGGAGGTCCGCGACGGCGTGGTCTGGGGCCGGGGCGCCGTCGACATGAAGGACATGGACGCGATGGTGCTGGCCGTCGTACGGGCCTGGGCGCGCGCGGGGGTGAAGCCGCGCCGGGACATCGTGATCGCCTTCACCGCCGACGAGGAGGACAGCGCGGTCGACGGCTCCGGCTTCCTCGCCGACCGGCACCCGCACCTCTTCGAGGGCTGTACGGAGGGCATCAGCGAATCCGGCGCCTTCACCGTGCACACCGGCCCCGGCCGGGTCCTCTACCCCATCGCCGCCGGTGAACGCGGCACCGCCTGGCTGAAGTTGACCGCGCGCGGCACCGCCGGCCACGGCTCCAAGCCCAACAAGGCCAATGCCGTCAGCCGCCTCGCCGCCGCCGTGGCCCGGATCGGCGAGTACGACTGGCCGGTCCGGCTCACCGACACCGTGACCGCCTGCATCACCGAACTCGCCGCCGGCCACGGCCTGTCGGTCGATCCGCGGGCCCCCGGCTTCGACCTCGACGCGGTCCTCGCCGAGCTCGGCCCGGCCGCCGTCCTGGTCGAGGCGACCGTGCGCAACAGCGCCAACCCCACCATGCTGGACGCCGGTTACAAGCTCAACGTGATCCCCGGCCAGGCCACCGCCTACGTGGACGGGCGGATGCTGCCGGGCGGCGAGGCCGAGTTCATCGCCACCCTCGACGCGCTCACCGGCCCCGACGTGACGTGGGAGTTCCACCACCGGGAGGTGGCGCTCGAAGCCCCCGTGGACGGGCGGACGTACGCGATCCTGCGCGAGTCCGTCGAGCGCTTCGACCCGGACGGACGTGTGGTGCCCTTCTGCATGGCGGGCGGCACCGACGCCAAGCAGTTCTCCCGTCTCGGTGTCACCGGCTACGGATTCTCCCCCCTCAAGCTGCCGCCCGGCTTCGACTACTGGGCCCTCTTCCACGGCGTGGACGAGCGGGTCCCGGTCGAGGCCCTCCACTTCGGCGTCCGCGTCCTCGACCACGCGCTGCGCACCCTGTGAGCGGGGCCCGGTGATGGCGGCGGTGACCCTGCCCTACGGAAGCTGGCCCTCGCCCATCGGCGCGGGGCTCGCCGCCTCCCTCGACGGGCGCCCCGAGTACGTCGGCACGGTCGGCCCCGAGGTGTGGTGGACCGAGCCCCGGCCGCAGGAGGGCGGCCGCCGGGCCCTGGTGCGCCGCCCGGCCGGCGCCGGTCCCGCCGGCGGGGACCTCACCGTCCTGCCCGCGCCCTGGAACGTCCGCAGCCGGCTCACCGAATACGGCGGCAGCCCGTGGGCCGGAGCCGAACGGGCCGAAGGCGGGCCCCTGTTGGTCTTCGTCCACTTCGCCGACCAGCGGCTGTACGCCTACGAGCCGGACGCGCCCGGCGCCCCCGCACCGCGACCCCTCACCCCCGTCCCCGGCATCGGCGGCGGGCTGCGCTGGGCCGACCCGGTGCTGCGCGGCACCGAAGTCTGGTGCGTGCTGGAGGAGTTCACCGGACCCGCGCCGACCGACGTACGCCGTGTCCTGGCCGCCGTGCCGCTGGACGGGTCGGCGGCCGAAGACCGGGCGGCGGTCCGGGAGTTGACGGACGACCGGCACCGGTTCAGTACCGGGCCCCGGATCTCCCCGGACGGGCGGCACGCGGCCTGGCTGGTGTGGGACCACCCCCGGATGCCCTGGGACGGGACCGAACTGCGGCTGGCCGGGATCGCCGCCGACGGGGCCCTGGCCGAGCCGCGGACCGTCCTCGGCGGCCCCGACGAGGCCATCGCCCAGGTGGACTGGACGGCCGGCGGAACCCTCCTCGCGGTGAGCGACCGCAGCGGCTGGTGGAACCCGTACCGGGTGGACTCCGACACGGGTGAGGCCGTCAACCTGTGCCCCCGGGAAGAGGAGTTCGGCGGCCCGCTGTGGAAGCCCGGGCTGCGCTGGCTCGCCCCGCTCCCCGACGGGCTCGTGGCCGTCCTGCACGGCCAGGGCTCCTCGGTGCTCGGCATCCTCGACCCGGACAGCGGGGACCTGGTCGACGCCGCCGGGCCGTGGACCGCCTGGCAGCCGACCCTCGCCGTCAGCGGGACCCGCGTCTACGGGGTCGCCGCCAGCCCGCGCAGCGCGTACGAGGTGGTCGAACTGGACACCGCGAGCGGGCACGCCCGGGTGGTCGGCGCGCAGGGCGTGGACCCCGTGGACCCGGCCTACTACCCGGAACCCCAGAGCCGGACCTTCCTCGGCCCCGACAGCCGGGAGATCCACGCCCACGTCTACCCGCCGCACCACCCGGCCGTACGGGCCGCCGCCGACGAGCTGCCCCCGTACGTGGTGTGGGCGCACGGCGGCCCCACCGACCACGTGCCGCCCGTACTCGACCTGCACATCGCCTACTTCACCTCCCGCGGCATCGGCGTGGTCGAGGTCAACTACGGCGGCTCCACGGGATACGGCCGCGCCTACCGGGAGCGGCTGCGCGAGCAGTGGGGCGTCGTGGACGTGGAGGACTGCGCGGCGGTGGCCCGGGCCCTGGCCGCCGAGGGCACCGCCGACCCGGACCGGCTCGCCATCCGCGGCGGCAGCGCGGGCGGCTGGACGGCGGCGGCCTCGCTGGCCGCCACTGACCTGTACGCCTGCGCGGCGATCATCTACCCCGTGCTGGACCTGCTCGGCTTCGCCGAGGAGACCCACGATCTGGAATCCCGCTACATCGACGGCCTGGCCGGACCGCCGCAGACCCTCGCCGTCCGCTGCCGCGAGCGCTCGCCGGTGGCCCGCGCCGACCGGATCACCGCGCCGTTCGTCCTGCTCCAGGGGCTGGACGACGCGGTGTGCCCGCCGGCCCAGGCGGAGCGCTTCCTGGCGGCCATGCGGGGCCGGTCCGTACCGCACGCGTACGTCGCCTTCGAGGGCGAGGGCCACGGCTTCCGGCGGGCGGACACGATGATCCGGGCGCTGGAGGCCGAACTCTCCCTGTACGCCCAGGTCTTCGGCATCGACCGACCGGACGTCCCCCGCCTGGAGCTGCACGGGTAGCCGCGCCGAATGAGTATCCGTACTCATGGCGTGAGCATGGCAGCGGCACCACGATGGGTCCCCGGAACGGATCTTCACCGAGGGGGACGGCAGGCATGGACGCGACGGCGGAGGAACAGGGCGGCGGGGGCGGCGCCGGGGGCGGAGGCACGGCGAAGCGGCGCGCCCCGGAGGTGCTCAGGCCGCTGATCCGGCCCGCCGGCGTGGGCGCGCTGCTGGGTGTCCTGTGGATCGTCGTGGCGACACTGCCCTGGGACCTCGACGACTTCTGCCAGAGCGAGGGCTGGGGCTGCCTGGGGGTCGCTCTCCTGCTGATGGCGGCCGTACCCGTCGTCGCCGCCCTGCTCGGGTGGGTGCTGCTGCGGGTGGTGGGTGTCCGCCCCGCCTGGAGGGTGGCCGGCGTGGGCGCGCTGCTGGGGGTGCTGGTCGACTTCCTGTCCTACCGGGCGGCCGGTTCGGGCCTGTGGGGTTCCTTCGCGGCCCCGCTCCTGCTGGCCGCGGTGTACGCGGTCGCGGCCGCCGTCGCGCTTCCCGGCGTCGGAACGCTCCGGCGCTGGGGGGCGCTCGCCGGCGTCCTCGTGCTGCTGTGGCCGGTGACGGGCGCCCTCGGCGATCACAGCCTGGCCGAGCAGGAGGAACGGCGACTGGCCGCGTCCAAAGTCCCGCTGCTGGCCCCCGAGCTGAAGGGCTACCGGGTGTACTTCCCGGAGGCCAACCCGTACGGCGGCACCTTCGGCTATCTGCTGCTGCCGCCAGGGGTCAAGACCAGTGATGCCGACCGGGAGCACCGCGGCATCCGGGTGACCGTCGGACCGCAGGTCCCCGGCTTCGCACCGCCGACCGCGTGCGAGGCCGAGAGCAGCGGCGTGCGGGTCAACGCGGGCCCCTGCGAGCAAGTGGCCCCCGATACCTGGCGCTCGACCACCTACGACTCCGTCCGGTACATCGCGCGACGCCAGGGCGTCATCGTGGTCCTCACCGGCGGTGGTCCGACCGTTTCCGACGGCGACATGCGGGCCATGGCCGATTCCCTCAAGGTGCGGAAGATCGGCTTCTTCCTCGACGACTGAGGCTCAGGCCGTGTGCAGCCAGACCCGCAGCGGGCCGATGGCGGTGAAGCCGTTGCGGAGCGCGGCGTCCAGGTCGTCCCCGTGCTCGTAGCCCACGATGGGCAGGCCCGGCCAGCGGGCGGCGATCCCGGAGAGGACGCCCGCCCAGGCGGCGTCGACATCGGCGTCGTCGTGGGCGAAGAGGTTGGAGACGCCCACGACCGGGCCGGTGCGGTTCGCGGCCGCTCCGGCGACGATCCGGCCCCCGGCACGGCCCGCGAGGAAGACGATGTCCGAGCCGGGCAGGGCCGGGTGGAACAGGCCGGTGCTCTCCTCGCCGTCCCACGCGGCTTCCCACTCCGCCAGCTCCCCGGCGGTGGAAACCTCGGACCATTCCAGGCCGGACGGGGCCGCCTTCGGGGCCGGGTGGTGGATCCACTGCGCCTCGAACAGCACCTCGAAGCCGTCCCCGGCCAGGTCGAGCACGGCGAAGCTGTCCTTCACCGAGCGGCCGCCGGGGGAGCCGGCGTCGATCCCCGCCAGCAGTGCGGCCGCCGAGGCGTCCGGGGTGAGGGTCACCGCGTCGGGGTACAGCGGCGGGGTCGGGTGCGCGCTGGTCCAGGCGTCGGGGGTGAACTCGCCGCGCGGTCCGTGGCCGCGGCAGACCGCGTCGCACCATTCGGCGTTGTTGCGCGCCGCCGCGAGCAGGAGTTCCCGGGTGTCGTTGTCGATCATCACACCGGGGATGGTCGCACACGTTCTAGCCTGGGCGGATGACATTTTCCCCGTACCTCCGGGAGGGCGCCCGGGTGGGCCTGCGGCCCTTCCGGCTCGCCGACGGCCCCGAGTTCACCGCACGCGCGCACGAGAGCCGCGAGCTCCACCACCCGTGGCTCTTCCCACCCGTCACCGTCGAGGACTACGAGCCGTACGCGACCCGGCTGATCGGGGACGAGGCCCGGGCCGGGTTCCTCGTCTGCGAACGGGAGACCGGGGCCATCGCCGGCTTCGTCAACATCAACAACATCGTGCAGGGCGCCTTCAGGTGCGGGGCCCTCGGCTACGGGGCCTTCGCGCACGCCGCCGGGCGCGGGCTGCTGCGGGAGGCCCTCGGCCTGGTCCTCGCGCACGCCTTCGCCGAGCCCGGCGAAGGCGGCCTCGGGCTGCACCGTCTGGAGGCCAACGTCCAGCCGGGGAACACCGCCTCGATCGCCCTGGTGCGCGGCGCCGGCTTCCGGCTGGAGGGGTTCTCCCCCGACTTCCTGTACGTCGACGGCGCCTGGCGCGACCACGAGCGCTGGGCCGTCACCGCCGAAATGCCGCGCCCGTAGGGGGTGTCAGGCCCGGCCGTCGCCCAGGATGGGGACATGCGATCCCTCGTGCTCCTCGATGCCCCGTCCAACCTCGGTCTGCGCCCGCCCGCGCCCGGCACCGTACCCGGCGTCTACAAACTGGCCGGGGCCCTGCGCGAACAGGGCCTGATGGCCCGGCTCGGCGCACGCGAGGGCGGGGTGGTCGTCCCGCCGCGCTACGACCGCGGGGAGTGGAAGGAGGGGGACGGGGTGTTCCACGCCGACGCGCTCGCCGCGTACACCGTCACCCTCGCCGACCGGATCGAACGGCACCTGCGCGCCGGGGAGTTCCCCGTCGTCCTCGGCGGGGACTGCTCGATCCAGCTCGGCGCCTCCCTCGCCATGCGCCGGCTGGGCCGGTACGGACTGGCCGCGATCGACGGCTCCGCCGACTTCCGCCACCCCGGGAACCAGGCGGTCAACGGGCCGGTCGGCGCCGCCGGTGGCGAGGAGCTCGCCCTCGCCACCGGGCGCGGCCAGGCCGGACTCTCCGACCTGGAGGGGCTCTCGCCCTACCTGCGGGACGAGGACGTACGGCTCTTCGGACTCCGGGACGGCGACGCCGACCTCCCCGAACTGAGCGCGGCCGGGATCCGCGCCGCCACCGTCGGGGAGATCCGCGAGCGCGGCGCCGGCCCCGTGGCCCGGGCGGCCCTGGAGGGGCTGCACCCGCCGGTCACCGCCGGATTCTGGGTGCACCTCGACGCCGACGTGCTGGACCCCAGCGTGATGCCGGCCGTGGACAGCCCCGACCCCGGCGGCCTGGTCCCCGACGAACTCGCCGAACTGCTCGCGGTGTTGGTGCGCTCGCCGCGCTGCGTCGGGATGAACGTGACGATCTACGACCCGGACCTGGATCCGGACGGCCGTGCGGGGGCGCTCCTCGCCGACCTGGTCGCCGGGGCGTTCGCGTAAGGCCCCGGCGGGGTCCCGTGCGGTCCCGGCGCGGTCCCGCGCGGCCCTGGCCGTCCCCGCGCGGGGCCTCCGCGTCGGGCCTTTGCGTAATCCTGACCGGTGGTGATCTGCGGAACCCCTGTGCACCGGCCGCCGCGGCGTGTTCCATTTCCCTCATGGCCACCACCGTCCGACGCGCCGTACTGACCCTTCCCGCAGCCTCGTTGGGGCCCCAGAACCCGCTGCCCGCCCTGCGCGCGCCCGACGGGGTCCACGAACTCGACGAGCGGGCGCGCGAGGGGCTGCCGCGCGAGATGGCGCGGCAGATCGGGTACGAGCCGCTGCGCTCGCTGCTGCCCGTCCGGATCCTCGACGGGTACGGACGGCAGCGCGCGGAGCGGGAGTTCGAGTCGATCGTCATCGAGAACGCCCACCTGCGGGTCACCGTCCTGCCGGAGCTGGGCGGCCGGGTGCACTCCCTCGTGCACCTGCCGACCGGACGCGAACTGCTCTACCGCAACCCGGTGTTCCAGCCCGCCAACTTCGCCCTCAACGGCGCCTGGTTCTCCGGCGGCATCGAGTGGAACACCGGCGCGACCGGGCACACCACCCTCTCCTGCGCCCCGCTGCACGCCGCCCTCGTCCCCGCCCCGGACGGAGGGGAGATGGTGCGGCTGTGGGAGTGGGAGCGGCTGCGCGACCTGCCCTTCCAGGTGGACCTGTGGCTGCCCGAGGATTCGGAGTTCCTCTACGTCGGCGTCCGCGTGCGCAATCCGCACGAGCGGCCCGCGCCCGTGTACTGGTGGTCCAACATCGCCGTCCCCGAGGACGCGGGCACCCGCGTCCTGGCCCCCGCCGACGAGGCCTGGCACTTCGGCTACGAGCGTTCGCTGCGCCGCGTCCCCGTACCGGAGTGGGAGGGCGCGGACCGCACGTACCCGCCGCGCAGCGAGTACCCGGCCGACTTCTTCTACGAGGTCCGGGACGGGGCCCGGCCCTGGATCGCCTCGCTGGACGCGGCCGGGCAGGGGCTCGTCCAGACCTCCACGCGGCGGCTGCGCGGGCGCAAGCTGTTCGTGTGGGGCGCGGGCGGCGGCGGCCGGCGCTGGCAGGACTGGCTCACCGAGCCCGGTACCGGCGGCTACGCGGAGATCCAGGCCGGGCTGGCCCGGACCCAGCTGGAGCACGTACGGCTGGACGGCGGCGCGGAGTTCAGCTGGCTGGAGGCGTACGGGCCGTTGGCCGCGGACCCGGCGGCGGTGCACGGCGCCGACTGGGCGGCGGCCCGGGGCGCGGCGGAGGACGCCCTGGCACGAGCCCTGCCCGCCGACCGGGTGGAGACGGCGTACGAGGCGTGGCGCGGCTGCGCCGACACCGAGCCGGGGGAGCGGCTGGCGGCCGGCTCGGGCTGGGGCGCGCTGGAGGTGCTGTGCGGGGGCCACGCCCTGCCGGGCACCCCCTTCGAGGAGTCCATGCTCGGCGAGGAGCAGGAGCCGTGGCTGCAGCTGTGGCGCACGGGCGTCTTCCCGGCGCCCCGCCGGGTGGCGCCGCCGGGGCCGAGCCTGGTCGCCGCGCACTGGCGGGACATGCTGGAGACGGCCCCGGCGGAACCGCTGACGGAGTATCACCTCGGGGTGGCCCAGTGGCACGCGGGCGACGTGGCCCAGGCGGTGCGGAGTTGGGAGCGCGGACTGGCGCTGGCCCCGTCGCGGTGGCCGCTGCTGCGGTGCCTGGCGGCGGCGGACGAGCTGGCCGGCGATCCGGTGCGGGCGGCCGACGGGTACGCGGAGGCCTTCGAGGACCTGGCGGGGGAGAGCAGGGGCGGCGAGCCGTGGACCCCGGCGGAGGCCGCGCTGGGCCGTGAGGCGATGGCGGCCCTGCTGGCCGCCGGCCGCCTCCCGGAGGCCCGCCGCGTCTGGGACCGGCTCCGGCCCGTCCTGCGGGAACAGGGGCGCTTCCGCCTCCTCGCGGCGCGGCTGCTGGCCGCGGAGGGCCATGTGGCCGCGGCCCGCCGGGTCTTCGAGGACGGCTTCGAGATCCCGGACCTCCGCGAGGGCGAGGAGACCCTCTCGGACGCGTGGTCGACCCTCACCGACCGTCCCCTGCCGCCCCACTACGACTTCCGCATGCGCCCCCCGGTGTAGGGGGGCGCGGCGCGGGACCGGCTACTTCTTGATCTCGTTGAGGCAGAGCACGAACTGCTTGCCCGAGCTGCGCCGGCCGCCTCGGGTCTGCTCGTAGTAGCCCATGTCCGCCTTGCCCTCGCACTTGGAGCTTTCCAGCGTGTCGGGGATCACCTCGACCACCTTGTACTTGGCCGTGGCGTCACCGCACTTCACCACCTGCAGGTCGGGGCTGATCGTGGACCCGTTGTTCTTCAGGCAGTCCCCGACCTCGGCGTGGTCGGCGTCGTTCCGGCTCAGGAAGTAGCCGACCGCGACGACGACGAGGGCGATCACGACGCCGATGATCTTCAGGATCTTCATGACGCCCAGGCCGCCCCTCCGGGACGGCGGCGCCGGCGGCGGAGCGGACCACTGCTGCTGTTGCTGCGGGTACATCTGCTGCTGGGGGGCGCCGCCGTACGGAGGCTGGGCCTGCTGCTGCGGGTACCCGGGTCCCGGCTGGGGCGGGTATCCCTGCGGCGGCTGCTGTGCGTACGGGCCGGGCTGGCCGGGGTAGGGGCCGGGCCCCTGCTGCGGCGGGTGGGTCATGCGGGAGTCCCCCAGTGGGCGTGCTTGTGCCTTCTTGACGTGGGCACGCTATATCAATCGATCACCACCTTCGAACCGCGTCCGCGAGGGCCGATGTCAGGCCCGGCACAGGATCTCGCCGTTCAGGACCGAGAACCAGGCGTCCGGGTGCGCACCCCAGGCGCGCCAGGCCTCCGCGATCGAGGCCAGATCGGCCGCCGTCGCGTGGCCGTCGGCAGTGGCGGTGGACGCGTACGCGGAGGCCGTCGTGCGGTCCGCCCACAGGGCCGACCACCAGGCCGTCTCCTCCGGGGTGGCATAGCACCAGGCCGTCGCGGACGAGGCCACGTCCGTGAAGCCCGCCGCGCGGGCCCATGCCCGCAGGCGGCGGCCCGCGTCCGGCTCGCCGCCGTTGGCGCGGGCGACCCGGCGGTACAGGCTCTGCCACGTGTCCAGGCCCGGCGCCGCCGGATACCAGGTCATCGCCGCGTAATCGGCGTCCCGCGCGGCCACGATCCCGCCCGGCCGGCACACCCGCCGCATCTCGCGCAGCGCCTGCACCGGGTCGCCCACGTGCTGGAGCACCTGGTGGGCGTGGACCACGTCGAAGGAGTCGTTCGGGAAGTCCAGCGCGTGGACGTCCGCCGTGCCGAACTCGACACCGGTCACCCCGCGCTCCGCCGCGTAGGCCTCGGCCTGCGCGACCACGTCCGCGGCCGCGTCGACCGCGGTGACCCGGCCGCCCGGGGCGACCAGCTCCGCCAGGTCGGCGGTGATCGTGCCCGGGCCGCAGCCCACGTCCAGGACCGACATCCCCGGGCGCAGTTCGCCGATCAGGTAGGCGGCGGAGTTCGCGGCGGTGCGCCAGCGGTGCGAGCGCAGCACCGACTCGTGGTGGCCGTGGGTGTAGACGGCGGTCTCCTTGGCGGCGTTCATGTCCTGGCCCCTCCTCGTCGAAGTGTTGTCCCGAGCCTAGATGATCAGTTCGGTCTCTGAGATACGCGTTTTGACATGTGGACACACTCCTTGCGGGCCAAGGGGATTGGGCGGGGCGGTGGCAGGGAAATGCAGGGGCGAGGACAGTGGGCTCCAGGGGGATCCCTCATGGCACAGGACGGTGAGAGCCATGCCGGACACGCTGCTCGAACAGCACGCCGCGGCGCTGCGGCTCTTCGGCGAGCGGCTGCGCGCCGTCGCGGACGACCAGTGGGGAGCGCCCACCCCGTGCACGGAGTGGTCCGTGCGGGACCTGGTCAACCACGTCGTCGCCGAGCAGCTCTGGATCCCGCCGCTGGTCGCCGAGGGCCGCACCGTCGAGGAGGTGGGCGACGCCTTCTCCGGTGACGTGCTCGGCGAGGACCCGGTCGCCGCGTGGGACAAGGCCTCGGCCGCCGCGCACGCCGCCTTCGCCGCGCCAGGGGCGCTGGAGCGGACCGTCCGGCTCTCGTACGGGCCCGCGCTCGGGATGGCGTACTGCTCCGAGCTGACCGCCGACTGCGTCGTGCACACCTGGGACCTGTCCCGAGGCATCGGAGCCGACGACGAGCTGCCGGACGGCCTCGTCGAGTTCTCCATCAAGGAGGTCATGCCGTACGCCGACGGGCTGGCGGCGAGCGGCATGTACGCCGAGCCGCTGGAGGTGCCGGCGGGGGCGAACGCGCAGACCAGGCTGCTCGCGCTGCTGGGGCGGCGGGGCTGAGCGGCGGCCCGGCCGCCGGGCGCCGATAACGGGCATGTCGCCCCGAACAATCGTATAAAGGGTCAGCGGGACGGTGAGCGCGGAAGGCGGGAAACGGTGGCGGGGATGCAGCGCACGACGGCCGAAGGCCGTGGTCCGGTCCGGTACGGCCCGCCCGCGCCCCAGCCGGGCCTCCCCGTACTGCCCGAGCTGCTCGCCGTCCTCGCCGCGGCCGCCGGACGCTCCGCCCCAGAACCCCCGGGCGGCGGCGAACCCGTACGCGAGGCCGCCTGCCGGCACTGGGCGCGCCGCGGGCTCACCACCGCCCCCGAGGACGTGGCCGCCGGCCCCGGCGCCCCCGCGCTGCTGCTCGCCCTGCTCGGCGCGTACGGGGGCGACGTCATGCTGCCCCGGCCCTGTCCCGCCTGGTGGACCCCGCAGGTCCGGCTGCTGGGACGGCGGGCCTACCACGTGCCGACCCCGGCCGAGTGCGGCGGCGTCCCCGACCCCTACGCGCTGCTGGAGACCGTACGGCGGGTGCGCGCCGAGGGCGGCGACCCGCGCGTGCTCCTCCTGTCGGTCGCCGACGACCCGACCGCGACGGTGCCGCCGCCCGAGATGCTGCGCGAGGCCTGCGAGGCCGCCGAATCCGCCGGGCTCTTCGTCGTCAGCGACGAGAGCTGGCGCGACACCGTCCACCGGCCGCACGACACGCTGGTGCTGAGCCCCGCCGAGATGCTCCCCGACCGGGCCGCCGTCCTCGTCGACCTGTCCGGCGCGCTGCTGCCCGCCGGCTGGCCCGCGGCCGTGGTCCGCTTCCCCGACACCCCGCGCGGGACCTGGCTGCGCGCCCGCACCCTCGACGTGCTGACGGCCACCGGCGCGCTGGTCGCCGGCCCCGTCGCCGGAGCCGCCGCGCACGCCCTCGACGAACCCGACGCCGTCGCCGGGCGGGCCCACGCGGCCGCCGCCCTGCACGGCGCGGTCGCCGCCGCCGCGCACCGCGAGCTCCTCGCCGCCGGGGCACTGGCCCGGCCCCCGCAGGCCGGCCGCCACCTGTACGCCGACCTGACCCCGCTGCGCGCCGGACTGGCCCGGCACGGGGTCGGCGACGCCATGGAGCTGGAGGACTGGCTCGGCGCCCGGCTCGGCGCGCCCACCCCCGGCGGCCAGCGGTTCGCGGACGAACTGGGCGCACTGCGCGTGCGGTTGTCCACCGGACCGCTGCTGGGCGCCACCCCGGAGGAACGGCTGGCCGCGCTCACCGCCCGGGATCCGCTCGCGCTGCCGCACGTACGGAGCTCCCTGGACCTCCTCGGATCAGTCCTGGCCGGGCTGGCCTGATGCCCGAGCCGGTGAACGGAGACTTCCTGATGAGGGACGGGACCGAGGCCCCGGCCTCCGCCGGAGCCCGGGCGGGCTTCGCGGCCGCCCGCCGCGGCGCACTGCACCCGGCACCTGAAGCGGGCCCGGCGGAGGGCCCGGAAGCAGGCGGGACCACGACCGGGGGACCGGCCGACCGGCAGCCCGGCGCCGCCGCGCCGGCCCCGCCCCCCGGCGCTCCGCCGGCCCCGTCCGCCCCGCATTCCCCGTCCGCTCCGCCGACCCTGTCCGCCCCGTCCGCCCCGCCGACCCCGTCCGCCCCGCACTCCCCGCCGCCCCTGTCCGCCCCGCACTCCCCGCCGACCCCGTCCGCCCCACACTCCCCGCCGGCCCCGCACCCCCCGACCGCCCCGTCCGCCCCGCCGCCCCCGTCCGCCCCCCGCCCGCTCGGCGAGCACCGCCGCTGGCCGCGCTCCTTCGCGGATCGGCTCACCACCCCGCTCCCCGGTGTCCGCGCCTTCGCCCGGCTCGCCCGGGAGGGCGCCTTCCGGCCCGGACCCGAAGGGCTGCGCGGCATCCCCGACCTGCCCTACGCGCCCGCCCCCCTGCCCGCGGCAGCGCCCGGCACCGTCTCCGTCACCTGGGCCGGGCACGCCAGCTGGGTGCTGCGGACCGGCGGGCTGACCGTACTGACCGACCCCGTCTGGTCCCGGCGGATCCTGGGGACCCCCAGCCGGATGACACCCGTCGGGGTGCGCTGGGCGGATCTGCCGCCCGTGGACGCGGTGGTCATCAGCCACAACCACTACGACCACCTCGACGCCCCCACCCTCAAGCGGCTGCCCCGGCACACCGCCCTCTTCGTCCCGGCCGGCCTGGCCCGCTGGTTCCGCCGCCGCGGCTTCACCCGGGTGACCGAGCTCGACTGGTGGGAGGCGGCCGAACTGGACGGCGTACGCTTCGAGTTCGTACCGGCCCACCACTGGTCGAAGCGGTCCCTGATCGACACCTGCCGGTCCCTGTGGGGCGGCTGGATCCTCACCGACACCCGGAGCCCCGAGCCGAAGCGGCTCTACTTCGCCGGCGACACCGGCTACGGCCACTGGTTCGCCGAGATCGGCCGCCGCCACCCCGGCATCGACCTCGCCCTCCTGCCGATCGGGGCCTACGCCCCGCGCTGGTGGCTCAGCGACGTCCACGCCGACCCGGAGGAGGCCGTCCGGGCCTGCCTCGACCTCGGCGCCCGCCGGATGGCCCCCATGCACTGGGCCACCTTCGTCCTCTCCGCCGAGCCCGTCATGGAGCCCCTGAGCCGCGTCCGTGCCGCCTGGACCCGCGCCGGCCTGCCCCGCGACGCCCTCTGGGACCTCCCCATCGGCGCCTCCCGCACCCTGGACTGACCACAAGGACGAGGCCGGCCGCCACCGCGACCGGCCTCAACCCATGGCAACGGCATGGTGCCTAGGGCTGCACGATCCTCACCGCGTCGCAGCCGAAGAACCGGTAGGTCCGTCCGGTGGCGCCGTCGGTGAACGAACCCTTCGCGCAGGCCTCGGTATCCGCCCGCCGGAGACCGGAGGTCGCCGAGGCGAAGTGGAGCATCATGTCGCGGTCGCCGTCCCTGACGCGCTCGACCGGAGTCGTGGTCCGTTCGACCACGTCCTCGATGTGGCCCCTGTCGTGCACCTCCGCGCTCCCGCCCGTACCTCCGTAGACGACGTTGCGCGGTCCGAAGCGGACGGTCAGCGGCTGGATGGAGGTGGCGTTGAAGGCGAGCGGCAGCGCGTACTCGCCGGCCCCGGTCGTCAGGACACCGAGGGGGACGGTGTCGGCGGGGATGTTGATCGAGTTGGGGTTGCCGCCCGGCTTGATGTTGATCGCGACGGGCACGACGCAGTCGAGGGTGAACTCGGCCGGCCGGTGGTTGTTCGCCAGGGCGGGGTCGGTGTCGTCCGACCGCGCCGGTGTGATGGAAGCGGTGAACCGGTAGGTGTGCGATCCCGGCTGCGCACAGCCGACGGTGAAGGTGCTGTCGAGCGACTGCGGAGTCCCGACCGCGAGTGCGGTGATGTTCCGCGTCGCCGAGGAAGGCGTCACCGTGGCACCCGGGTCGGCCGTGGCGGCGGTGACGACCACGGCGTCCATCGGGCTGGACGGCCCGTTGTTCGCCACCGTGCCGTGCAGCGTGACATCCAGGGTCTGCCCGATGAGCACCTGCGTGGGCGGTGCCGTGGGTGCGAAGGACGTGACGGCGAGGTCGGCGACGGCGACCACCCTGGTGTCGGTGGTGGCGCTGTCGTTGTCCGCCACCGGGTCGGGACCCATGAGATTGTCCACCACCGCCCGGTTGGTGAGGGTGACCGGGCCGCCGGCGTTGTACACGAGGTCCGCCGGCACGTGGGCGGTGATCGTGACGGTGCGGGAGGCTCCGGGGAGGAGGTCGCCGACGCCGCAGGTCACCGTCCCACCGGACGCGTGGCATGCCGCGTTGTCGCTGACGTAGGAGACCTGGGAGGGCAGGGTGTCGACCAGGGTCACCGCGGCGGCCGGCCTGAAGCCGTGGTTGGTGACGACGGCGGTGTAGACGACGTCCGTTCCGGCCGCCACCGGTTCGGGGTTGTCGGTGACGGAAACGCCGACGTCGGTCGTGTTCCTCTCCTCGTGCATCGCCAGCAGCTCGCTGGTGGTGGGGAGGTCGTCGTCGTCCTCCGGATTGATGGCGGCGTCCGCGGACTCACCGAACTGCCGGAACGGCAGGGACACGGAGTTCCAGTCGTCGGAGCCGTGCAGGAGCTCGTTGGTCGAGGCGTTGATGCACGCGGCGGGCTCGCGCAGGGGGGCGGGGCCGGCATCGTCGATGTTCGTGGCCGGCACCGTCGACTCGAAGGGCGGATCGGTGTCGTGGTTCCAGTTCGGGCTGGTGTTGAGGTTGTTCGGGAGCTTCTGGCCCGTACTGTCGACGAACATGAACCGGTTGTTCGGGTCGGCTCCGTCGAGGATGGTCGGTTCGGTGAGGGCGTTCTCTCGGAGGTCGGGCAGAGGGCCGGTCCCGCGCGAGGTGCCGTCGACCGTCCTCCTGGGCGGAGAGAAGTCGAGGATGGTCCCGCCGCCGACGCGGGGGATGCCCTCCTGCAGGTCGTAGTTCATCACGCTCACGTAGTTCGGCTTGCAGTTGGGCTTTGGCTCGTGGCCACCGTGGCGCAGGTTCAGGTTGTGACCGAGCTCGTGCATGATCGTGCCGGCGTCGACGTTGAAGACGACGAAGTCGTTGCCGCCGACCTCGCCCTCACCACCGCTCTGCTCCGGGCACGTGGCCACACCCGGCTGGGGGACGATCTGCCCGTAGTGGAAGACCAGCCGCCGGGGCCTGTCGAAGTTCATGCTCTTCGAGGCGTAGAAGGTCGCCTTGTCCAGACCGCACGCACCGGGGTCGGCGATGACGCCGCCGCGTCCGAGGTTGTCGCCGACGAGGCAGTCGGGGTCCTGGGAGTCGGTGAAGGCATCGCCGTCGTTGTTGACGCCGTCCGTGCAGTTCGTCGGCTGCGGGTTCTCGACGCTCGCATCGAGGTAGTCCACCAGTGCCCTGTTGCACGTCGGGTCGAGACCGTCGACCAGCCCGTCCGTTCCGTTGTCGACGCCGTCGGAACACGTACCGACCGGCCCGCCTTCGCGGCCCCCCGGGTCGACCAGCCCGCCGGTGTCCACATGCAGATTGATTCCGTCCCTGCCGTCGGGGTTCGGCGGGGCGTTCACGCCGAAACCGCCGTTGGGCGCCCGCCTGCTCGACGCAGTGGCACCGACGTCCTTCGGCGCCGCCGCGAACGCCCGCTTCATGGCCTGGATGCCCGCGCGGGTGGGCTCGCGCCCCGCCGTCCAGTCCAGTTCGAGGAAGACGTCCTTGTGGTCGGCCTTGGCTCCCATCGCCGGCAGGTTCACGTCGATGGTGCCGTCACCGTCTTCGTTGTACCCGTTGCGCTCCCAGCCGTCGAGCAGGCCGTCGCCGTCGGCGTCGCCGACCGTCGATGTCGTGCTGACGTCCCAGCACACCTTGACGGCGGGCTCGTCCTCATCGGACCCGGTGTCGCCGTCGCCCGACGAACAGGACTGCGGCCAGTTCACGTTGTCGGTCTTGTTGACGGCGGTGTCGCGCCACTTGCCGTCGGTGTAGGAGACGGTGAAGTCGAGGTTGTTGTCGTCGTCGTGCGGGGTGTCGTCGCCCAGGTCGTCGCCCGAGGTGTCGTCCGCGTCCCAGACCTGGATGGTGACGGGCACGTTCTGGTAGGTGTCGGCCAGCTCGGTGGACACGACCCAGTACGGGTCGACGCCGGAGACGTTGTCGATGGTCGGCGTCCGATGTTCGACGCCGTCGATGAACACCTTCACGTAGAAGTCGGGGTGGCCTTCCAGCGCGGCCTCGAGCCCCTCGGCGGAACACGGATCGACGCACCCGACATGGGTGATGGTGACGGAGAACGGGCGGGTGCCCGCAGCCTGTGCCTGGGCCGGAATGAAGGCCGGCAGGAGCGCAAATCCCGCCAGGGCGGCCAGGGCTCGCAGCCGTTTCGCGGTTCGTCGCATGGAAGTCCCTCTCGTCGCGGGCACCGGCGCCGGCGCCCCAGGAACGCAAAGACAGCGATCCGCCGCACTGGAAGAAGACCCGCACGCTGACCGCGCGCGACAGTTTGCCGCTTAACCTTCTGCAAACTCCGAACCTTCACCGGCGAGTCCGGGTATTCGCGGGACCAGGTTCTAGCTCTCCGCCCTCGGGGCCCGGATCCGGCGCCACAGCGAGGGGCCCGCGCTGATCAGCAGGGTCAGGCCGACCGCCAGGGCCACGCCCTTCCACGGCTCCGCGAAGAGGGAGCCGCCCAGGATGCCGATCAGGCCGTACGTCGCCGCCCAGGCGAGGCAGGCCGGGGCGTCGCCGCGGGCGAAGCGGCGCAGCGGCACCTGCGCCAGCAGGCAGGCCAGCATCACCGGGATCCGGCCCGCCGGGAGCAGCCGGGACACCACCAGGACCAGCACCCCGTGCTCGTCCAGCTTCGTCTGCGCCTGCTCCAGCCGCTCGGGCGTGGCCCGGCCGCGCAACGCCTCCAGCCACCGCGAGCCGTTGCGCGACCGCACCCCGCGGCTGCCGAGCCAGTACAGCGCGATGTCCCCGGTGAAGGCCGCAAGCGCGGACACCGCGAACACCAGCAACACCCCGAACGGCAGTGACTGGTGATGGAACGCCACCACCGCCGCCGAACTCACCAGCGCCCCGGTCGGGATCACCGGCACCAGCGCGCCCAGCGCCACCAGCACGAACAACGCCGGGTAGCCCACCGCCTGCTGGGTGGTTTCCGGCGGGACCTGACCGGCCGCCGCCGCCATCTCGCGCCAGGTCACGGCAACCGCACCCGCTCGCCGTGGTCGGGCACCCGTACCGTCACCTTCGGCGCGAGCCGCCGCGCGCAGCGCGCGAACTCCTCGCCCGGCGCGTGGAATTCGTGCGGCCGCACCGCGTCCAGCCCGATCGGCCAGTACGTCCCGTAGTGCACCGGGACCGCGGCCGCCGGAGCCAGGTCGGCCAGCGCCCGCGCCGCCCGTCCCGCGTCCAGATGCCCCGGCCCCAGGTACGGGCCCCAGCCGCCCACCGGCAGCAGCGCCACGTCCACCGGCCCGACCTCCTCGGCCATGGCGTCGAACAGCCCGGTGTCCCCGGCGAAGTAGGTCCGCGCCGAGCCCTGGACCACGTACCCGAGGGCCGGCGCGAGCTGCGGCCCGAACGGCAGCCGCCGCCCGTCGTGCCGGGCGCTGACCGCGCGTACCCGTACGCCGCCGCGCGCTCCGCCCCGTACGGCGACCTCCTCGCCCGGCGCCACCTCCGTCACCGTCAGCCCCCGCACCCCCGCGAGCCGGGCCAGCCCCGGCACCGCCCGGCGCGCGCCGCGCGGCACCAGCAGCCGGGTCCCGGGCGCGAGCGCGGCCAGCGACGGCAGGTGCATGTGGTCGGCGTGCAGATGCGACACCAGCACCACGTCCGCCTCCGCCGCCTCCGGCGGGGGCACCGCCCCGCGCCGCCGCCGCAGGTGCGCGAGCCGCCGGGCGAACAGCGGGTCCGTCAGCACCCGCACCCCGGAGTCCTCGACCGTGCACGTGGCATGCCCCCACCAGGTGATCTCCACCGGCACCGGTCCTCCCTCCCTCGCGCCTCGCTCACGAGCCTAAAGGCTGCCCCGTCGAACCGCCCGGAACCGGATGCCCACCGCCCCCTCCTCCCCGGCGCCGGATCGGAGTAGGGTCGGGCGGCATGGAAGAGCTGCGCGTGGCCGCGATCGCCAGCCTGGCCCCGCTCGAAGACCTCGACGCCGACCCCTTCGCCGTGGACACCCGCAGCCAGCACGCCATGTGCGCGCGCTGGGCCGCCGACCGCGGCTACGTCGTGACGAGGCACCTGCTCGTCTACGGGCTGCGCCCCGACCACTGCGGGCTGTGGTCCGACATCGACGACGGGCAGGTGGACCTGTTCGTCGCGGCCAACCACCGGGTACTGGCCCGCGCGCTGCGCTCCGTCGAGGAGTTCACCGCCGAGTGCGAGCGGCGCGGCGTACGGCTGGAGACCGCCGGGCACGAGGAGCCGCAGTACACCTCCGCGATGAAGGCCGAGGTGCACCGCCGGCTGTCCATGCCGACCGCCGGCTACGACGGCACCTGAACCGGCCTGCCCGCCCCCGTCCCCGCCCCCGCCGCGCGTCCGTGCGCCACCCGTGTCGCCCGGCCCGCCGGGCCCCGCTGTGCGAGCCTGGAGAGCGGGACGGGGGCTCGCGGGCGTGTCGTGGGCCGGAGCGGTGAGGCGGGTGCGGCGTGGTGCGAGGACGGTGGCGGACCGCGGGCGGCGCCCTGATACGGGTGGTCCTCGTCTGGGCGGCGTCGACGCTGACCATGCTCGCGCTGGCCGGGATCCTGCCGGACTTCCGGCTCCAGTCCGGCGACGGCGACAGCATCACGCAGATCGGCCTCACCGCCGCCTGGGGCGCCGGAGCCTTCGGCCTGCTGAGCGCGCTGGTCTGGCCCGTGCTCGTACGGGCCCTGCTGCTGGTGCCCGCCCTCGTACTCGGCCTGCTCGTCTTCTTCCTCAACGGCTCGCTGCTGCTCATAGCCCTCAGCCTGATCCCGGCCGGGCGCGGCGAAGTGGCCCCCGAGACCGCGGTGGTGGTGGCCGCGGCGATGTCCGCCGTGGCCTCGGCGACCTCCACCGCCCTCGCGGTGCGCGACGACGAGGCGTACCGGCGGCGCCTCTACCGGCTCGCCGACCGGCGGCGCCGGCGCCAGATGAGGGCAGGGGCCGCCGGCGCGAACGAGTCCGTGCCCGGGCTGGTCTTCCTCCAGCTCGACGGGGTCGGGTACGAGGTGCTGCGCCACGCCTGCCGCAGCGGCCTGATGCCGACCGCCGCCGGCTGGCTGGACCGCAGCCACCGCATCACCTCCTGGCGCACCGACTGGTCGAGCCAGACCGGCGCCAGCCAGCTCGGCATCCTGCACGGCTCCAACTTCGACGTGCCCGCCTTCCGCTGGTACGAGAAGGACACCGGCGAGGTGGTGGTCTGCAACCGGCCCACCAGCGCCGCCGAGCTCCAGCGGCGCGCCATCGAGCGCACCGGCGACGGCGGGCTGCTCACCCTCGACGGAGCCAGCCGCGGCAACCTGTTCAGCGGGGGCGCGGACCAGCTGGCGCTCGTCCTCTCCGTCTCCGCCCGCCGGGGCCGGGCCAACCGCTCCCGCGCGGGCTACTTCGCGTACTTCTCCGATCCGGCCAACGCCGTCCGCACCGCCCTGTCCTTCGTCGCCGACGCCGGCCGGGAGGTGGGCCAGTCGCTGCGGGCGCGGATCCGCGGGGACCGGCCGCGCGTGGCCCGCGGCGGGCTGTACCCGCTGATCCGGGCCTTCGCCACGGTCGTGGAACGGGACGTGGTCGTCGCGGCGGTGATCGGGGACATGCTCGCCGGCCGCGCCGCGGTCTACGCCGACCTGGTCGCCTACGACGAGGTCGCCCACCACTCCGGCCCGCGCGGCCGGGACACCGACCAGGTACTGGAGCGCCTGGACCGCAGCCTCGCCCTGATCGCCCGGGTCGCCGAGCACGCGCCGCGCGACTACCGGATCGTGCTGCTCTCCGACCACGGCCAGAGCCCGGGGGAGACCTTCCTCTCCCGGTACGGGCTGACCCTGAAGGACCTGGTCCGGGCGGGCTGCGGGCTGCCGGTCTCCCGCCGGGCCGGCCGTACGCACAGCGGCGCCGAGGCCCGGACCGCCGTCCTCGCGGCCCTGCACCGGCCGGTGGAGGAGGACGAGGAGGCCCACCCGGGGCCGGGTTCCGACCCGGTGGTGCTCGCCTCGGGCAACCTCGGGCTGGTCTCCTTCCCCGACGTGCCCGGCCGGGCCTCGCGCGAGCGGATCGAACGCGCGCACCCCGCCCTGCTGGCGACCCTGGCGAACCACCCGGGCGTGGGCTTCCTGCTGGTGGACGGGGTGGTGCTGGGCCCGGACGGGGCGCAGGCCCGGCTCGACGTCCCGGGGGAGGCGGAGGAGCTGCTGGCTCCCTTCGGTCCCGGCGCGGCCGAGGCGGTCCGCCGGACCGACGCCTTCCCGCACGTGGCCGACATCATGGTGAACTCGGCGTACGACCCGGCCACCGGCGCCGTGCACGCCTTCGAGGAGCAGATCGGCTCGCACGGCGGGCTGGGCGGCGAGCAGGGTCACCCGTTCCTGATGTGGCCGACGGAGCTGTCGGACCCGGGCGCCGAACTGGTGGGCGCCGAGGCGGTGCACGGCGTACTGCGGCGCTGGCTGCGGGAGGCGGACGGCCCGCAGGTACCGGTCGGCCTCCGGCCGGGCGGGCGGGCCGGGCACGGGCCGGAGGAGAATCCCCGGCCGGAGCGGGCTCCAGGCGGAAGCTTTCCTTCTGTGGAGCGATCACTGCGGGACGAAACCCGCTGATTTGGTGCGGCTTTCGCGGTGGTCGACCATGGGGCGATCTGACCACCATGTGAGACAAGCCGAGGCGCACCACCGATGACCAGCACCGCAGCCCTGCCCACCGAGACCGGCAAGGCGACTGAGACCGGCACGCCCGCCGGTACGGGCAGGGCCGCCGGGACCGGCCAGGCTGCCGGGACCGGCACACCCCCTGCGACCGGCGATGCCACCCGGCAGGGAACCGGCTTCGGCCTGCCGATCGCCACCTGCCTCGTCATGGGCAACATCATCGGCGGCGGAATCTTCCTGCTCCCCGCCTCGGTGGCCCCCTTCGGCACGATCAGCCTCCTCGCCTTCGCCGTGCTCACCCTCGGCGCGGTCGCCCTCGCGCTCGTCTTCGGCCGCCTCGCCCGGCGCCACCCGCAGACCGGCGGCCCGTACGTCTACGCCCGGGCCGCCTTCGGCGACTTCGCCGGCTTCCTCGCCGCCTGGAGCTACTGGATCACCACCTGGGTCTCCAACGCCGCCCTCGCCGTGGCGGCCGTCGGCTACCTCTCCGTGCTCTTCCCGGCCGTCGGCGCCCACAAGTGGTCGATGTGCCTGGCCGCCCTCGCCGTGCAGTGGCTGCCCGCGCTCGCCAACCTGGCCGGCACCCGGTACGTCGGCGCCGTCCAACTGGTCGCCACCGTCCTGAAGTTCGCCCCACTGCTGCTCGTGGCCGTCGGCGGGCTGTTCTTCTTCGACCCGGCCAACCTCGGGCCCTTCCGGGCCACCGACCAGAGCGCGGTCGGCGCCGTCTCCGCCTCCGCCGCGATCCTGCTCTTCAGCTA
Source organism: Streptomyces sp. NPDC059989 (assembly GCF_042736975.1). NCBI lineage: Bacteria > Bacillati > Actinomycetota > Actinomycetes > Kitasatosporales > Streptomycetaceae > Streptomyces > Streptomyces sp. NPDC059989. Next base: position 68,807 of record NZ_JBHWUO010000006.1, on the reverse strand, counting down.
CCTGGGCGTCGAATCCGCCGCCGTCAGCGCCGGCGAGGTCCGCGACCCGGCCCGCAACGTCGGCCGGGCCACCATCCTGGGCACCGTCGGCGCCGCCACCGTCTACCTGCTCGGCACCCTCTCCGTCTTCGGCCTGGTCGCGCACGAGAAGCTGGTCTCCTCCGAGGCACCCTTCACCGACGCCGTGAACGGCATGTTCGGCGGTACCTGGGGCGGCACGGTGGTGGCCTGCGCCGCCGTGATCTCGATGGTCGGCGCCCTCAACGGCTGGACCCTGCTCAGCGCGCAGACCCCGTACGCGGCCGCCAAGGACGGGCTCTTCCCGAAGGTCTTCGAGACGAAGAAGCGCGGCGTCCCGGTGGCCGGCGTGATCGTCACGGTCCTCCTGGCCTCGGCCCTGACCGTCTACAACTACACGGCCGGCTCGCAGCGCGTCTTCGAGATCCTGGTCCTGGTCACCACCTTCACCGCGACCGTCCCCTACCTGCTCTCCACCGCCGCGCAGATCCACTTCCTGCTCTCCGGCCAGGGCGAGCGGGTCCACCGCGGCCGGCTGGCCCGCGACGCCGCCCTCGCCTGCCTGGCCTTCGCCTTCTCGATGTGGCTCGTGGCCGGCTCCGGCTACGCCGCCGTCTACCAGGGCGTGCTCTTCCTCTTCGCGGGCGTCCTCGTGTACGCCGTGATGTCCGCCCGCAGGCGGCGAGCGACCGTTTCGCCCGCGGGGTAATTTGGAGGGAGAGGACGGCAAGGGGGGCTCTAAGGGGTCGCCATGTCCGCGATCAGCAAGACCATCGACATCGACCGCAGGCCCGAGGACGTCTACGCGTACGTGACGGACCCCACGCACCTGCCGGAGTGGCAGGACAGCGCCGTGTCCGCCGTTCCCATGGGCGACCTCCCCGTCCACGTCGGCTCGAAGGTCGTCGTCACCCGGCAGATCGGCAAGCGCAGGATCCCGACGACCATGGAGTTCACGGAGCTCGACCCGCCGAGGAGCTGGCACATCCACGGCGTCGACGGGCCGGTCCGGCCGGACGTACGGGGCCGCATCGAACCCCTCGACGGCGGGACCCGTTCCCGCGTCACCCTGTCCGTGGACTTCGAGGGCCACGGCATGGGCAGGGCGCTGGTCCCGCTCGTGGTCAAGCCCATGGTCCGCAAGGAGATGCCGAGGGGCGAGGAGAAGCTCAAGCACCTGCTGGAGCACACCGCCTGACCCGGGCCCGGCACCCGGACGGCGCGAAAACCTGATGCCACGGGCCGTGTGGTGGGGCCCCCCCCGGGGGCCCCCACCCCCCCCGCAAGTGGGACCCCCAACCGGGCGGCGGGCCCCCCCCCCGCGCCCCCCCCCCGGCCCACCTCGGAACCGGGCCC
>NZ_JBHWUO010000006.1:0-67423 GCF_042736975.1 Streptomyces sp. NPDC059989 | reverse complement strand
CCTTCTCACCCCCCGCCCGGGCCCCCCCCCCGCCCCGCCCCGGGCCCCCCCCCCGGGCGGCCCAAAAACCCGGCCCCCCGGGGGGGGGGGGGCCCCCCCCCCGGCCCCCCCCCCACGACCCGATCATGAGGAACACCATCCGTGCAGGCTGCCGCCACCGTCACTCCCGCCCAGATCCCCGAACTGCTCCTCGGCCTCGCCACCGTGCGGCCCGTGTTCCTCTGGGGGGCTCCCGGCATCGGCAAGTCCTCGCTGGTGCGGAAGTTCGCCGACTCGCTGGGCCTGGAGTGCGTCAGCCTGCTCGGCACCCAGCTCGCCCCCGAGGACCTGATCGGCGTACCGCAGATCCGTGACGGCCGGTCCGTCTTCTGCCCGCCCGAGGCCATCGCCCGCGACGAGCCGTACTGCCTGTTCCTCGACGAGCTCAACGCCGCGAGCCCGGACGTCCAGAAGGCCTTCTACTCGCTGATCCTCGACCGCCGGATCGGCTCCTACGAGCTGCCCGCCGGCTCCATCGTCATCGGCGCGGGCAACCGTGCCACGGACAACGCCCTGGCCCGGCCCATCGCCTCGGCCCTGGTCAACCGCCTCACCCACGTCCACCTCCAGGCCTCCGCCGGGGACTGGCTGGTCTGGGCCGGCGAGCACGGCATCCACCCCTGGGTCACCGACTACCTCACCGACCGCCCCGACCACCTCTGGTCGCAGCCGCCCAAGACGGAGGAGCCCTTCTCCACCCCGCGCTCGTGGCACATGCTCTCCGACGCCCTGCACTCCTTCGGAGCTGGGCTGGACGAGCAGACCCTCAAGGTGATCGCGCACGGCACCCTCACCCCCGCGCACGCCGTCTCCTTCTGCGGCTACGCAAAGATCGTCCGCCACACCTTCGGCATCGAGGCGATCATGAAGGGCGATGCGAGCTGGCCCCGCGGCCTGGAGGACCGGGACCTGCTGTACTACCTGGCCGAGGCCTTCCGCGGACGTCTGATCAAGGAACTGCCCGCCGACAAGGCCCATGTCTCGCCCGGCCTGCGCGAGACCGCCTACCGGGCGAAATCGCTGCTCGTGCAGCTCGCGGAGATATCCGTCGAGGTCGCCCAGACCGTCATCGCCGACGACGCCGACGGTCTGCCGGCCCTGCCCGGCTGGTTCCTGATCGAGGCCGCCCGCGACATGCCGCGCCTGGTCGAGGCCCGCCGATGAGCGGGGTGCGCTCCCGCGCGGGGAAGCGGCCCGACCGGACCGTGCCCGACCGGACCGTGCCCGACCGGACCGTGCCCGACCGGACCGTGCCCGACCGGACCGTGCCCGACCGGACCGTGCCCGACCGGACCGTGCCCGACCGGACCGCGCCCGGTGGGCCGGTTTCGGCGGGGCCGGGCGCGCGCCGGGGCACCTCCTCGGGTGCCGAACGTGACGAGGCGTCGGAGAGTGAAGCGGAGTTGCGTTCGGCACCCTGCGGGGGCGCCCCGCCACACACCCGACCCCGCCGAAACCGGCCCGCGCCCGGCGGGGCCGCAGGATGAGCCGCCGCCCGCGTGCCAAGAACGCCAAGCCCGACCCCGCCACCCAGGCCTTCGCCGAGGGCCTGGCCCTGGTCAAGCGGAACCCGGCGCTCGGCGCCGTCAACGGCAAGATCTGCCGCGAGACCGGATGCGCCGCCACCCCCGCCGGGGGACTGGTCGCCGTCACCTCCAACGGCATCCTCCACGTCCACCCCACCAAGCGGGCCGAGCCCCGCGAGTGGGCCTGGGCACTCGCCCACGCCCTGCTCCACCTCGGCTTCGGCCACGTCCCCGCCGCCAAGGAGGACGATCGCCCCCAGCCCGACCGCTTCGACCTCGCCGCCCGCTGCGCCGTCGTCAACCGCTTCCTGCTGACCTTCCCCGTCGGCAGGGCCCCCGACCACCTCCCGCCCGAGTACCCCGGCGGGGACGAGGAGCTGCTCGCCGCCCGCTGGCGCCGCGACGGCATCCCGCCCGCCTACGAGAACTGCGGCACCGCCGGGGACCACCCCGACCAGGTCCTGGTCGGCTGGCGGGCCCTGACCAACACCGTCCCCGACTGGGAGACCGCCTTCGCCCACGCCCTCACCCGGGCCGTCTCCGCCACCATGGTCGCGGCCGGCGGCCAGGAGGGCCGCCCACAGCGCCCCTGGGACCGCGCGCTGAACTGGTTCGTCTCCTCGTACCCGCTGCTCGGCGGCCTGGCGGCCGGCCTGACCGTGGTCGCCGACGCCGAGCTGGCCCGCGCCCAGGACATCTCCATCGCCGCCGTCAGCGCCACCGCCGGGGAGATCTACATCAACCCGCTGCGCACCTTCGACGACGAGGAGTGGCGGTTCATCCTGGCCCACGAGATGCTGCACGCCGCCCTGCGCCACGGGGAGCGCCGCGGCGCCCGCGACCCGTACCTGCACAACATCGCCGCCGACTACGTGGTCAACGGCTGGCTGGTGGAGATGCGGGTCGGGAGCATGCCGGAGGGCCTCCTGTACGACCCGCTGCTCCAGGGGCTCTCGGTCGAGGAGGTCTACGACCGCATCACCACCGACCTGCGCCGGATGCGGCGGCTCGCCACCCTGCGCGGCAAGGGCGCCGGGGACATCCTGGGCGAGCCGCTCGCGCACGGCGCGCGGCGCCCGTACGCGGACCTCGACGAGTTCTACCAGCGCGGCCTGGTCCAGGGCTTCGACCTGCACGTACACGGGGAGCGGGGCCTGCTGCCCGCCGGGCTGATCCAGGAGATCCGGGCGCTGGCCCACCCGCCCGTGCCCTGGGACGCGCGGCTCGCCCGCTGGTTCGACGAGTACGTGCCGCGCCCCGAGCCCGTACGGTCCTACGCGCGCCCGGCCCGCCGCCAGGCCTCGACCCCGGACATCCCGCGCGCGGGCCGTCACTTCCCGCCGGAGGAGGTGGCCCGCTGCACCTTCGGCGTGGTGCTGGACACCTCGGGCTCGATGAACGCCGCCCTGCTCGGCAAGGCACTGGGCGCCATCGCCTCGTACGCGGAAGCCCGCGACGTACCGGCGGCACGCGTCGTCTTCTGCGACGCGGCGCCGTACGACGCGGGCTATCTGCCGCCGACCGAGATCGCCGGCCGGGTCCGCGTGCGCGGACGCGGCGGCACGGAGCTGCAGCCGGGCATCGACCTGCTGCAGCGGGCGGAGGACTTCCCGCCCGGCGCCCCGGTCCTCGTGATCACGGACGGCTGGTGCGACACCCTGCGGATCCGGCGCGAGCACGCCTACCTGATCCCGCAGGGTGCCTCCCTGCCGTTCGCGCCACGAGGGCCGGTCTTCCGACTGACCTGAGCGGTTTAGTCGAGGTAGTCGCGCAGCACCTGCGAACGCGACGGGTGGCGCAGCTTCGACATGGTCTTGGACTCGATCTGGCGGATGCGCTCACGGGTGACCCCGTACACGCGGCCGATCTCGTCCAGGGTCTTCGGCTGCCCGTCGTTGAGGCCGTAGCGCATGGAGACCACGCCCGCCTCGCGCTCGGAGAGCGTGCCCAGGATCGACTGGAGCTGCTCCTGGAGGAAGGTGAAGGAGACCGCGTCCGCGGGCACGACCGCCTCGGAGTCCTCGATGAGGTCACCGAACTCGCTGTCGCCCTCCTCACCCAGCGGGGTGTGCAGGGAGATCGGCTCGCGGCCGTACTTCTGGACCTCGATGACCTTCTCAGGGGTCATGTCGAGCTCCTTGCCCAGCTCCTCCGGAGTGGGCTCCCGGCCGAGGTCCTGGAGCATCTGGCGCTGCACGCGGGCGAGCTTGTTGATGATCTCGACCATGTGCACGGGGATGCGGATGGTGCGCGACTGGTCGGCCATGGCACGCGTGATCGCCTGCCGGATCCACCAGGTCGCGTACGTGGAGAACTTGAAGCCCTTGGTGTAGTCGAACTTCTCCACGGCGCGGATCAGACCGACGTTGCCCTCCTGGATCAGGTCCAGGAAGAGCATGCCGCGGCCCGTGTAGCGCTTGGCGAGGGAGACCACGAGACGGAGGTTGGCCTCCAGCAGGTGGTTCTTCGCACGCCGGCCGTCCTCGACGAGGATCTCCAGCTCGCGCTTGAAGGCGGGCTTGTGGTCCTCCTCCTCTTCGAGCTTGTACTCGGAGAACAGGCCCGCCTCGATGCGCTTGGCGAGCTCGACCTCCTGCTCGGCGTTGAGGAGCGGCACCTTGCCGATCAGCTTCAGGTAGTCCTTGACGGGGTCGGCGGTGGCGCCGGCCACCATGACCGTCTGCGCCGGGGCGTCGTCCTCGTCGTCGTCGGACAGGACGAAGCCCTGCGTGCCGCCGGCCTTGGGGGTCTCCTCCTCGGCCTCGTCGGCGAGGTCCTCGGCCGCCCAGTCCTCGCCCTCGGCCACGGGGGCCTCGGCGTCGTCGGCGTCCTTGGCGCTGGTCTTCTTCGCCGCCGTCTTCTTGGTGGCGGTCTTCTTCGCGGTGGCGGTCTTCTTGACCGTCCGCTTCTTCGGCTCGGCGGCGGCATCGGCCGTCGCCTCGTCCTCGACGGAGCCGGCCGACGATGCGGATATCGCCGCAGCGGTGGTCGTGGTCGCGGCCGTGGCGGCCGTCTTGCGGGCGCCGATGGGGCGCGGCGCGGCGGCGGCCTTCTTGGCCACGGTGCGGGCAGGTGCGGCGGCCGCCTTGCGGGGCTTCTTGGCGGCAGCCTTGGTGGCGGGGGCGGCGCTGACGTGAAGGGCGACACCCTCCTCGTCCAGGACCTGGTTCAGGCTGCGCAGGACCCGCTTCCACTGGTCCACCGGGATGCGGCCGGCCTCGAAGGCCTGGCGCACGTCGTCACCGTTGATGTGACCCTGCTCGCGGCCGCGCTCGACGAGCGCGACGAGGGCCTCCGATTCGGCGATCTCCGGAGGGAACGTACGGGACGGGCTGAGCGACACAAGGAGCCTCTCGTTGCGAACAGATAAGGGGTGGGCGGGACATCATCGCGCGAACTCGGGAAACAGACCCGAGGGGGGTCTGTATTCCGGGGCCGCGCGAGGACACCTGTCGGTTCATCGCATGCCCGAGTCGATTCGTTACGCGCTGAATTGAGTGACCTGCGCCACGCTGTGGCCACGCAACCCGATCAGGGGAGGATCCGTCCGCCCTCCACGTCACCCCGTTTTGCGGGCTTCGATGAGGAAGCGGGCGGTGTGCGCGACGAACGGGCCTTCGCGTTCGATCTGTTCGTGCAGCTCGCGCAACCGGTCCCGGTACTGCCCGACCGTGAAGCCGGGCACCATCCAGATCACCTTCCGGAGAAAGTAGATCACGGCTCCGATGTCGTGGAACTCCGCGCGCAGCCGTTCGGAGCGGAGATCGACGACTTCCAGGCCCGCCCCGGTGGCGTCGGCGACCGCGTCGTCGGGGTGCCGGCCGCGCCGGACCTCCTCCGGCTGGGCCAGGACTCGGTGGCCGCCGTCAGCGGGGGCAGGGGGCCGGCCCCGGCGAGGACCTCGCCGCCGCCGGTCTGGATGTCGAGGGCGGAGCGGACCGTGGCCAGGCGTTCGCGCAGGAGGCGCTGGTAGCCCCAGGAGGGGCGCTGCTCGGTCGCCCGGCCGTCGAGCCAGGAGAAGTCCCAGCCCTCCACGGACACGGATTCGGCCTCCGCCACATGGGGGTCCCCCCGGACGAAGTCTGGGGGAGGTCGAAAGTGCGAGTCATGTCTTGATCGTCCCAGGTCGGGCCCCGGTCAACCACCGGATAAGTCGACTACAGTGGACGACGGGCCGTGACTGGCGTTCGGGTGGATCACCACCGGGGAGCGGCCCGGCGTACCTCCGCACCTCCGGTACGTCGACTGCCGCGCGCCTGGGCGAACCGCGATCCGCAGCGACGTTCAGGAGACCCCGTGACGACTGCCACCACCGACACCGCCCGCGCCCGGCTGATGGACGGCACCGCCCTCGCCCGCCGCATCTCGGAGCAGACCGCCGCCTACGCGGCGAAGATCACCGAGCGCACCGGCACCGCGCCCTGCCTCGCGACCGTGCTGGTCGGCGAGGACCCCGCGTCCGTGACGTACGTACGCATGAAGCAGAATCGATGCGCCAAGGCCGGGATCACCTCCCGCCACGTGGAGCTGCCGGCCGAGACCACCACCGAGGAGCTCGTGGCCGCCCTCACCGCGCTCTCCGAGGACCCGGAGATCAGCGGCATCCTGCTCCAGCACCCCGTCCCGCACCACATCGACGAGCGCGCCGCCTTCGAGGCCATCGCCCCCGGCAAGGACGTCGACGGGGTCACCATGCACTCCTTCGCCGCCATGGGCTTCGGGCTGCCGGGCTTCGTCTCCTGCACCCCCGGCGGCATCATGCGCCTGCTGGAGGCCTACGACGTGGACCTGACCGGCAAGCACGCCGTGGTCGTCGGCCGCAGCGCGATCCTGGGCAAGCCGGCCGGGATGCTGCTACTGGAGCGGAACGCCACCGTCACCTACTGCCACTCCCGTACGCGGGACCTGCCGTCGATCGTGCGCCAGGCGGACGTGCTGGTCGCCGCCGTCGGCAAGGCGGAGTTCATCCGGGGCGAGGACATCAAGCCGGGCGCCGTGGTCCTGGACGCCGGCTACAACGAGGGCAACGTCGGCGACGTCCACTTCGAGTCCGCCGCCGCCCGCGCCTCGCTGATCACGCCCGTACCGGGTGGTGTCGGCCCGATGACCATCGCGGTCCTGCTGGAGCAGACCGTGCAGGCCGCGGCCGCGCAGGCCGGTCTGGACCTCGCGGAGCTCTGAGGCGGGCCGCTGGGGCAGGCCGCCGGGACGGCGCGGACGCCCCGGGCCCGAGGGCCCGGGGCGTCAGGCCTCGATGGTGGCGGACCGGCGGGCGCTCGCGACGATCGGGGAGTGGCGGAACTCCCGGGCCAGGGCGACCAGCGACCGGCAGTCCATGCGGTACGGGTCCGGGTGTGCCGGTCCGGCCGCCGCCCGGCGCCCGCAGGCCGAGGCCAGCACCGCCGCGTCCGCCACCGTCGCCGCCCGCGCCTCGCACAGGCCCTGGCCGCGCGCGGCCTCGTACGCGGCGCTGCGCACCTCCGGGTCGAACCAGCCGGCCAGCGCCAGGATCCCGTCGTCGATCACCGACTCGCGGTGGATCAGCCGGATCCCCACCGGCGACCACCACGCCAGCGGCACGGTCCGCACGTTCGACGCCGCGAACCCCCGCAGTGCCTTCCACAGCGGGTGCAGCCGCCGGTACTGGCGGAAGTCCCGCCAGGCCGCCGAGCCGCCCACCAGCGGGGCGATGAAACCCGAGGCCACGAGCAGGGCCGCCGCCGCGGCCAGCGGGGGCGCCGCGTCCGTGGACAGGGTGTCCCAGTCGCGGCCCGTCCAGCGGGCACCCAGCGCGGTCCACTTCACGACGATGTAGCCCAGGTCCAGCAGCCCGCCCACCGTGATCAGGGCCAGTCCGGTCCGCAGCGGCCGCAGCGAGGGATCGGCGCGCAGCAGCCACTTCCCGGCCAGCACGGTCAGCGCCGAGGTGCCGACGGTGTGCGCCAGCAGGTAGCAGACGATCATCTCCCGGATCCAGGGCGTGTTGGCGTAGTACGTGTCCAGGTCCCGGAGCCGTTCCACCGGCGCGTCGCCGATCACGAACAGCGTGACGATCGCCAGCGAGACGGTGCCGAAGCCGGTCAGCGTCAGCCGGGTGGCCCGCCGCACCACGGCCGGCGGCCCGCCGGCCCAGTGCACGACCAGCAGGACGCACGATCCGGAGAACGCGGTGATCGTGCAGAACACCAGCGGGGCCGCGAAGTTGACCACACCGGTGAGGCGGTTGACCGCCGCGATCGACGGCGGGGCCGCCAGGAAGACGACGAGGCAGGCGACGGAGAGCAGCGTGAACCCGGCCCGCATGAGCGGCTGGTCCCAGCTCCTGCGCAGTGTCGGCGCCTTGACGAGCAGGGTCAGGAGCATCAGCGATCCCGGCCCGTAGAGGATGAGGCCGTCGGTCATCGCACCTGGCCGACGGGGTCGGCCGGGCCCGTCCGGCCGGCCTGGTCCGCGGCGTCCAGTCCGGCGACCGCCCGCTCGGCCGCGGTGAGCGGCGGCGCCGCGGGCGCACCCCGGTCGGACGCGCGCAGCACGTGCCAGATCACCGAGGGCCGCAGCCAGTACGTCGGCGCGCTGCTCATGGTGATGACCTGGAGGAAGGCGGCCGTGAGCGCCTCCCGGGTGGTGGCCCCCGTCATCAGCCGGCTGACGTACGCGTTGAGCAGCCCGGCCCCGGCCCGCGGCCGCATCCCGGTGGCGCCCGGGTAGAGGATGTCCTGCGAGGTGGCGAGCTCCCAGGCGGTGGCCACCTGCGGGGCGAGCGCGCGCTGCGCTTCGCGGCCGAAGGCGGGGTGGGCGAGGCCCTTGGCGCGGAGCAGGGCGCGCACGGCCAGCAGCCCCTGCGCGGCGACGGTCATGCCCTGCCCGTAGAGCGGGTTGAAGGTGGCGACGGAGTCGCCGACGGCGAAGAAGCCGTCGGGCAGCTCGGCCTTCTCGAAGTAGATCCGGCGGTTCGCGGTGCCCTGGGTGACGGCGACGTCCGTGAGGGGCTTCTTCCCTTCGAGGATCTCTCCCACGATCGGGTCCCGGATGCCCTTGGCGAACGGGATGAACGCGTCGGGGTCACCGGTCGGCTGGCCGCCCCGGGTGCCGGACAGGGTGGCCTGCCACTGGCCGTTCTCGATGGGCACGATGGTGGCCGTCTGCCCGGGTACGGGCACGCGCGGGTCGGACTGCACGTTGACGATGGGGAAGCCCATCTCGTGGGCTCCGGCGGGCGCCTCGAAGATCCGGGTCGCGTAGACCAGGCCGGAGTCGACCTCGGCCTGCCGGATGCCGCCCACGCCGAGCTCCGCCAGCCAGGTCGGGGCGCGGGAGCCGCGTCCGCTCGCGTCGACCACGAGGTCGGCGGTCAGCAGCCTGCCCTCCTCCTCGGGGGTGTCCACGCGGACGCCGGTGATCCGGGTCGCCGTGCCCTCCAGGCTCCGGACCCGGCTGCGCTGGAGGGTGGTGACCCCGTCCAGGCCGGTCACCCGGGCGCGGACCACCGAGTCGAGGAGGTCGCGGCTGCAGGAGATGTTGAACTGCTTCTCCCCGAAGCGCGGGATCCAGCCCTGGGCGGTCTTGGTGACCAGGTCGGCGGGCAGGCTGCGGCGGATCGCGCCCGCCGCCGTCCACTCCGCGGTGATGCCGGGCAGGATCTTCTCGATGGCGCGCGCCCCGCCGGACCACATGACGTGGACGTGCCGGGCCTGGGGCAGGCCGCGGCGCGGCGCCGGGCTGTCGGGGAGCGTGTCCGCGTCGATGACGGTGACCGTCGCGTGCTCGGCCAGGACGGCGGCGGCGAGGAGACCGGCCATGCTGCCGCCGATGACGACGGCGTGGCGGCGGGGCGGGGAGGACTGGGGCATCGTGGCGTGCTCTCTGTCGGGGCCGTGCGGAGGCATCGGCGCGAAGGGTGCGGCGGTCGGCTGGGCGGCGGTCACCGGGGTGACGCGGGACGCCCCCAGCCGAGCGAGGTGTTGATGCGCTCGATCGCCTCGGGGAACTGCTCTGCCCTGGGTCGCGGCAGGTACGGCTTGAGGAGTTTGCCTAGGTGCAGGCCGAAGATCTCGGCCCTGATCTCCGCCGGATCCTCGTGGTCGGCGCGGGCGGCGGCCTGGCGGATCACGGTGCTCAGCCCGGTGTCCGAGCGCAGCAGCCCGGCGAGGTCGCCGTGGCAGGCGGTCAGCCGCGCGGCCACCGCCATGCCGTACCCGTGGTCGAGGCTGATGCAGGTGCCCTCGTCCACGTGCCACAACTCGTGGCAGGCGATGACGAGCTGGTGCTCGGGGCGGGTGCGCTCCTCGATGACGAGCAGATCGTGCTCGTCCAGCTCCAGCCACAGCCCGCTGGCCGTGTCGGCAGGGAAGGAGGCGAAGTGGAAATCGACCTTCCGGTCGCCGCCGCGCCGGCGGCCGTACGCCGCGCAGAGACTGCCGATGATCGAGGCGACTTCGGCGGGCGGCGTCAGGCGCGCGTCCGCCAGCAGGTCGTCGGCGAGCCTGCGCATCGCCCGTGTGGTCCTCATGGTGCTTCTCCCTCGCGGCCGAGCTGGCCTTCCCGTGCCAGCAGGTCGTCCAGGTGGTCGGCGAGCGACTTCCATCCCCGCGGGGAGAGCCTGCCGGCCCGCGTGACGATGCTGCGGACGTCGTGCGCCCGCAGGACGGCCAGCATCGGATTCTCCTCCTCCCGCTCGGCGGACTCCAGTTCGTACTCGATCCCGGTGAGCGCGGTGGCGAGCGCCTCGGTGTCGTCGGCCAGCAGGAAGCCGCCCTCGACCCCGTAGAAGCGCTGGATCCCGGCGGCCGCCGCGAGGTTGGGCAGTCCTTCGCCCTGGGCGAGCCGGGTCAGCGACTGCCCGGACGCGTCGAAGGACTTGGCGATGGCCGCCAGGGAGTGGGGCTGCCCGTCCTCCCGCAGCCGGGTGCGGCGCAGGTGCTCGAACCGCTGGTGCACCTGTTCCTTCAGGGGCAGTCGGGGCGGTCTGCCGTCGAGGGTGAGCCGGATGGCCTTCGGGGTCATGCCGGTGCGGTACGAGAGGTGCTCCAGGCCGTCCGGCCCGTCCGGGGCGGTGGCGCCGGTGCCGGTCGCCGCCGACAGGGCGAGGGCCCGTTCCACCGCGCTCTTGGAGTCGGCCAGCAGGAAGCCGGCGTGGACCCCGAAGAAGCGCTGCACGCCCGCCGCGTGGCCGAGCCGGGGCAGCCCGGTGCCCGCGTTGAGGGGGCCGAGGGAGGCGCCGGGCGCGTCGAAGTCGTCGGCGATGGCGGCGAGGGGCCACTCCCGGCCGTGCTTGTCGCGGCGGGTGGCGCGCAGCCGCAGGAAGCGCTGGTGCACGCGCCGTTCCAGCGGAACCTCGGCGGCCGTGCCCGCGACCACCCGGTGGACGCGGTCGGGTTCGACCCCGGACAGGTGGCTCAGCCGGTCCACGGACAGCACCTCGGCCGGATCCCGGCCGCACCGCTCCGACAGCTCCCCGACGCGACGCCAGAGCGCGGCGAGGTCGGGTCGGGCGTCGGCTCGCACCGGCTGATTCTCCGTAAGTCGACAGGGCGTTCGAGTGATTCGGGCTGCGTGAAGCCTAGCTCCCCGCCCCTCGCCGGAACAGGGGAACCCCCACCTTTCCTGCCGTCCAGCTCAAAAAAGGTTGGCATGGCGCCGACCGCACCGGGCGGGCGCGCCGGCCGGCATGACCTGGGAGGTAATCGACCGGGCCGAGGGCGGACGGCACAGTGGAGCCATCGGGCCCCGAGACCGCGCACTCGGCCTCGGGACCCGTACCCCACCAGTGCGTTCGAACTCGACGGAGGCTGATCACCCATGTCCGCAACCCTGCTCGGCACCCTCGCCCGCACCACGGAGCCGCAGACCGTGCTGCGCCGCTTCCTCGCCCTCGACGCCGTCGTGACCGGCTCCAACGGCCTCGCCTACGTGGCCTTCTCCGCCCCGCTCGGCCGCTTGCTGGGGGTCGGGGAGGGGCTGCTGGCGGCGCTCGGCGTCCTGCTCGCCGTGTACGGGGCGGGAGTCGGCCTGCTCGCCTCCCGGCGCCGGCCGCCCGCCTTCGCGGTGAAGGCGGTCGTCGAGACCAACTACGCCTGGGCCGCGCTGAGCCTGGTCTCCCTCTTCGCCTGGTTCTCGCCGACCGTCGCCGGGACCGTGTGGATCCCGGCGCAGGCCCTCACCGTCGCCGGCTTCGCCGTGGCGCAGCAGCTCGCGCTGCGCTCAGCCGTCCAGTGAGCGGAGGTACTTCACCGTCGCCGGGTCGGCCGGGAGCAGCGTTTCGATGGCCAGCTCGGCGACGGTCACGTCCATCGGCGTGTTGAAGGTGGAGATGGACGACACGAAGGACAGCGCGTGCCCGTCGTGTTCGATCACCAGCGGCAGCGCGAAGTACGGAACGGGCTCGCCCGGTTCGCCGTCTCCCGGGCGCTCGGGAACCGGATACGCGGACACCTCCTCGTACAGCGCGCGCAGCGGCTCGGACCGGGCCAGCGCGATCTGCCGCTGCATCTGCGAGAGCAAGTGCCCCCGCCACTCGGCGATGTTGAGGATCCTGGGGGCCAGGCCCTCCGGGTGCAGGGTGATCCGCATCGCGTTGAGCGGCGGGACCAGCAGGTGCCCGGGCAGACCGTCCAGCAGCATCAGGATGCCCCGGTTCGCGGCGATCACGTTGTAGGTCGCGTCCACGACGAGTGCCGGGTACGGCTCGTAGCCCGACAGCAGCCGCTCCAGGCCTTCGCGCAGCGTTCCCATCGACGGGTCGTCGAGGGGGGTGTGCGCGAACCGGGGAGCGTAACCGGCCGACAGCAGCAGCGAGTTCCGCTCCCGCACCGGCACGTCGAGGTGTTCGGCGAGCTTCAGCACCATCTCCTCGCTCGGCCGGGACCGGCCCGTCTCGATGAAGCTGATGTGCCGGGAAGAGGAATCGGCGCGGCCCGCCAGCTCCAGCTGGCTGATGCCGCGCCGCTCCCGCCAGGTGCGGAGCAGGGAGCCCACGGTCGGGCCGGCGGTCGTCATGCGCACGACGTTAGTCGAAACGGGTCATCCCAGGTCGAACACGTTCCGCAGGCCGAGACGGTAGCGCCACAGGTCGTGCCGCTTCGCGGACTCGACCTCCGGCGCCCGGTAGAGCGGCCGGATCGTGCACCGGGCGGCCGGCGAACCGTCCCGGTCGAGCAGGGAGTTGACGGCCGCCCGGGCGGAGGCGTTGGCCCCCTCCATCGTCGCCAGGTCGATGTCGACCGCCACGTAGTCCCCGCTGAGGAAGAAGTTGGGGATGCGGGTGCCCGCGCTCGGCCGGTTGTGGAAGGTGCCGGTCGGGTGGATCAGCAGCTCGTCCTGGTTGGTGGGGTTGGGGGTGCCGAGCCCGTCCACGCCGGGGTCCAGGAACCAGGAATGCAGGGCCGAGTCGCTCAGCAGGGTCTTCCCCGTGTCGTTGAGGGAGGCCTTCAGCTGCGCCCACACCTCCCGCGCCACCTCCTCGCGGGTGCACTGCTTGGCCGTCTTCCCGTACAGGATCCCGGGCTTGTCCCACTCCGAGATGTCCACCGACAGGCAGTCGACGGCCGAGCCGTCCCCGTAGTCGGCGGGGAAGTTCCGCGACGGCCAGTGCTCGGCCTGCTGGATCGCCGTCAACGACCAGGGCGAGTCGATGCAGTTGAGGTGACCGTGGACCAGCGGGGCCCGCTCGGTGAGGTAGAACTGGATCCCGGTCATCCAGTCGGTCTCCAGCTTGTCGCAGCGCCCCAGCATCGGGTCGGCGGCCCGCAGCCCCGCGCTCCAGGTGCGGCGGGCGTGCTCCACCGGCAGCGCCGAGACGTAGTGGTCGGCGGTGACCGTCTGCCGGGCGCCGGCCGGGTCCAGGACGACGACCCCGCTCACCCGGCCGTTGCCGTACTGCACCTCCCGTACCGTCCAGCCGATCCTGAACTCCACGCCGAGCGAGCGCAGATGGGCCTCCCACGGGTCGATCCACGCCTCGTTGGTCGGCAGGTTGAGGATCCGGTCCGGCGGGCCGTCCGCGCCGCGGCCCAGCAGGTTGAAGACGAAGGCCTCGCCGAGGGTGCCGACCGTACGGGTGGAGGCCTCCTCGGCCTTGGTCGCCACGATGTTGCGGGTGACGCCGATGGCCAGGATCCGCTGGTACTCGCTCGACATCTGCGCCGCCCGGGTGAACTCCCACCACGGGGTCCGCTCCCAGACCTCGTTGCGCCGCTCGTCGCAGCTGGTCAGGAAGACGAGCGCCCGGTCGACGAAGTACGCCGTCTCGTGGAGCGGGAGCCGGACCAGCGACTGGAGGATCCCGGTGAGGGCGCGGCGCAGCTCGTCCGGCGTCAGCTCGGCGGGGGAGTGGTCGGGCCAGGGGATGGGCGCGCGCAGGTCCTCGCGGCCGGCCGCCCGGGCGAACATCATCTCGCGCGGGGCGACGAGGTTGTCCCACACGCCGTTCGTGTTCCCGGGGAACGGGATGCGCCGCATGGTGTCGGGGAGGTTGTGGTAGATGCCGGGGATGAAGCGGAACCCGTGCTCGGCGGGCAGCGGACGGCGGCCGCCGCGCGCGCTGCCGGGTACGTCCATGCTGCGGGCCTTGCCGCCGAGCGCCCGGCGCTCGTACACGGTGACGGCGTAGCCGCGCTCGGCGAGTTCGTGGGCCGCGGTCAGGCCGGCCACCCCGCCGCCGAGGACCGCGACACGGCGGCCGCCCGCCGGGGCCGCGCCGGCCGGGGTGCCCGCGGCGGTCGCCGCGGCGGCCGCGGGGGCGACCGCTCCGGTGGCCGTCAGCGCCCCCGCGGTGGCCGCCGCGCCCGCGCCCGCGATGAACGTACGCCGGGAACTGCCGGTGCCCGCCGCTCCGGTGCGTGTCATTCCGTACCCCCTGGTTCCTGGTTACCGCTGGTAACAGTCACGTCCGGCGCAGGAGCATAAGGGGGGTGGGGCGGGCACGGAAGGCTGGACAAGCACCCGGGCGCACTATGGCGCGAAAGGCTCGCTCCGGCGCGCACTGTGCGAACCTTGACTCCACGTCACGGGAAAAGGAGCCGGTCCATGCCGAGTGAGCCGTTGTCGCAGAAGGAGATCGAGGACCGGTTGCGGGAACTCCCCGGCTGGGCCTTCGAGAACGACCGGATCTTCCGTACCTACCGGCTGGGCACGCACTTCGCGGCGAGCGCCCTGGTCGCCCACATCGCCTCCGTCCAGCAGGAGTTGAACCACCACTCCGACCTGACGCTCGGCTACAACACGGTCCTGCTGTCGGTGAACAGCCACGACGCCGGAGGCGTGGTCACCGAGAAGGACTTCGCCCTCGCCGAACGGGTCGAATCGCTCGCCCCTGCCCACGGCGCGAGCTGATGACCACCCACATACCGCATCAAAAACCCCTGCTCGACTACGACGCGGAGGCCGAGTCCTACGACGCCGGCCGCGGCGGCACCCCGCGCGCCGAGGCCGCCGCCGCGGCGGTCCTCGGCCTGCTCCCGCCCCACACGGGCACCCTGCTCGACCTCGGCTGCGGCACGGGCATCGTCACCACCCGGCTGGCCCGCCCCGGACTGCGCGTCCTGGGCGCGGACGCCTCGCGCGGCATGGCCTCCATGGCCCTGCGGCGCGGCGTCCCCGTGGCCCTCGCGGACGCGGCCCGGCTGCCGGTGCGGTCGGGCTCGCTCGACGCGGTCAGCGCGGTGTGGCTGCTGCACCTGCTGCGCGAACCGGGCCTGGTGCCCGCGGTGATCGCCGAGGCCGGGCGGGTGCTGCGGCCCGGCGGGGTCTTCGTCACCACCGTGGACAAGGACTCCGCCCACGACGTCGGCAGCGACATCGACGCCCTATTCGCCGCGCACCTGACCCCGACCCCCTCGGACGCCTCCGGGGAGGTCGAGGCCCACGCGGC
Organism: Streptomyces sp. NPDC059989; assembly: GCF_042736975.1. Taxonomy (NCBI): domain Bacteria; kingdom Bacillati; phylum Actinomycetota; class Actinomycetes; order Kitasatosporales; family Streptomycetaceae; genus Streptomyces; species Streptomyces sp. NPDC059989. The sequence goes on along the minus strand of NZ_JBHWUO010000006.1, from coordinate 51,991 downwards.
CCGGGCCGGCCTGCGCCCGGCCGGCGAGGCCCGCTTCACGGGCCACGGCCAGGGCCGCAGCCCGCACGGCGCCGCCCGGGCCCTGCTCGCGGGGCAGTACGCCTCGCGGATCATCCCGCGCGGCATCACCGCGGCGGAGCTGGCGGCCCGGCTGGAGCTGCTGCCCGACCAGGACGTCCCGCGCGCGGAGCCGACGTACCGACTGCGCGCCTTCGTACGGATCCAGGGCCCGGCCCCAGCCGGTGCGCCGACGGGCAAGGCTCACCGGGTCGCGGCGCGTTAGACCGGTTCCAGCCGCCACCACTGGGAGGGCGAGTCGGTGTCCTCGCCCTGCCGGGCCCGGCCCTGCGCGTCGGTCTCCAGCAGCAGGTCGCTGATGCACGCGACCAGCGAGACCACCCCCGGATCCTCCATGTGCTCCGCCACGAGCCACTCCTGCGCGCCGAAGGCGTTGGCCCGCCACACCTGCACCCGGGCGCCGCTGTCCAGCGAGGCGTTCGCGACGTCCAGGCGCCGGCCGTTGTCCTCGCTCACCACATGGAAGATCCCGCCGCCGCTGTGCACCGGCGAGATCCGCCAGCGGCGGGCCGCCACCGGCGCGGGCGGCCCGTCGGGGCCCACCCGCACCCGGGAGGCGCCCTCCAGCTGGAGCACCAGCCCGCTGTCCACGTTGCGGATCCGGTAGATGCCGTCGGGAAGGTTCACGCGCTCCTCGGATTCATGTGATTCATGGGGTTCAGATGTCGAAGACGGCCGGGTCCGGCCCGATCCGGCGGGCCGCCCCGCCCGCGCCCAGGGCGTCCAGGACGGCCATGTCGGCGGCGTCCAGCTCGAAGCCGAACACGTCGAGATTCTCCCTGATGCGTGCCGGGGTCACGGACTTGGGGATCGCGATGTTCCCCAGCTGCAGGTGCCAGCGCAGCACCACCTGCGCGGCGCTGCGGCCGTGCCGGGCGGCGATCGCGGCCACCTCCGGGAGCGCCAGCAGCCCCTTGCCCTGGCCCAGCGGGGACCAGGCCTCGGTGGCGATCCCGCGCTCGGCGTGCAGGGCGCGCAGCTCGGCCTGCGGGAACAGCGGGTGCAGCTCGATCTGGTTGACGGCCGGGACCAGCGGGCTCTCGGCGGCGAGCCGGTCCAGGTCCGCCGGACGGAAGTTCGACACGCCGACCGCCTTGGCGCGGCCGCTCGCGGCGATCTCCTCGAAGGTCTTCCAGATGGAGAGGAAGTCGTCGCGCATCGGGCGCGGCCAGTGGATCAGGTACAGGTCGAGGTGGTCGAGGCCCAGCCTCGCGAGCGAGTCGTCGAAGGCGCGCAGCACCGCGTCCCGGCTCCACTTCCGCGCAGGCCCGTTCCACAGCTTGGTGGTGACGAACAGCTCCTCGCGCGCGATCCCGGAGGCGGCGATGCCCTTGCCGGTGCCGTCCTCGTTGCCGTACACGGACGCGGTGTCGATGCTGCGGTAGCCCGCCTCCAGCGCGGTCTCCACGGCCCGCTCGGCCTCCGCGTCCGGAACCTGCCAGACGCCGTAGCCGAGCCGGGGCATGTGCGTGCCGTTGTTGAGCGTGACGGTGGGGACCTGGTTCACGTCTGGTCGTTCCCTCGGATCGTGGTGGGGCACGTACGAGGGGGCACAACCGGCCCCCCGTACGAGGTATTCCCCGCATCCTCCCGCGATCGCCGGCCGATTCGTACGCGACCCGACGCGACCCGTACGCGCCCCGTCCGCGCCCCGTCCGCGCCCCCCCGCACGCCGTCCGTCCACGTCCCTCAGGTGGTCCCGAGATACGCCTCCCGCACCAGCGGGTTCGCCCGCACCTCCGCGGCGGTGCCCTCGGCGAGCACCGTTCCGAGGTCCAGGACGACCACCCGCGTGCAGAGGTCCATCACGAAGGCCACGTTGTGCTCCACCAGCAGCACCGCGCAGCCCTCCTCCTCTGCCAGCCTCCGGACCACCGCGGCGAGCTGCCCGCGCTCCGGCGCCGACATGCCGGACGCCGGTTCGTCCAGCAGCAGCACCCGCGGCGGATCGGCCACCGCGCGGGCCAGTTCCACCATCCGGCCCTGACCGACCGGCAGCCCGCCCGCGTACGCAGGCCCCAGCGCGCCGATCCCGCAGTCGGCCAGCACCTGCTCACCGCGCTCCCGGCGCGCCCGCTCCCGGGCCCGGCGCGCCGGGAAGGCCAGCAGATCGGCGGCGAGCCCGCCTCCGCCGCCCCGCCACTCCTGCGCCACCAGCACGTTGTCGGCCACGCTCAGCTGGCCGAACAGCTGCTGGCGCTGAAAGGTCCGGCGCATCCCGTGCCGGGCCCGCCAGACGGGGGAGCGGCGGGTGATGTCCGCGCCGTCCAGCAGCATCCGCCCCCGGTCGGGACGCCGGATCCCGGACAGGACGTCGAACAGCGTGGTCTTCCCGGCCCCGTTCGGCCCGATCAGCCCGCACACCTCACCCGCCCGGATCCCGAGGTCCACCCCGGCCAGCGCCCGCACACCGCCGAACCGGACGCTGACGCCGCTCGCCTCCAGTACGTACCCGCTGCCGCTCATGTCGCCATCCCCAGATAGGCCTCGGTGAGCCGGTCCGCCTCCACCTCGGCCCGCGGGCCACACCAGGAGACCCGGCCCTGGGAGAGGTACGCGACGGTGTCGGCGATGCCGAGGATCTCCGCCGCCTTCTCCTCCACCAGCAGCAGCGCGGTCCCGGCGTCGCGGAGTTCGGTGAGCAGCGCGTACACCTCCTCCACCACGCGCGGGGCGAGCCCGAGCGAGGGCTCGTCGGCGATCAGCACCTCCGGTGGCCGCTGGAGCAGCGGGGCCAGCGCCAGCATCTGCTGCTCCCCGCCGGACAGCGCCCCGGCGGCCACCCCGCGCCGCTCCCCGAGTCGGGGGAACCGGTCGTAGACGGCGGCCCGGGCGTCGGGCTCCCGGAGGTAGAGCGCCAGGTTCTCCTCGATGGTGAGCGCCGGGAAGATGCCGCGCCCTTCGGGGGCGAGCAGCACCCCGGCCCGGGACCGGCGCACGGGCCCGTCCCGGGTGGCGTCGCGCCCGCGTATCCGTACCTCCCCGCCGGTGACGGGCAGCAGCCCGGCGGCGACCCGGCACGCGGTGCTCTTGCCGGCGCCGTTGGGTCCGAGCACGGCGAGGATCTCCCCCCGCCGGACGGCGAGATCGACCCCGTGGAGCACGAGCCCCCCGTCGTACCCGGCCGTTATGCCGCGCAGCTCCAGGGCCGGCCGTGCGGGATCGGGCCCGAACGCCTGCGAGGCTGAGGAATGCCGCTGCACGGCAATTTCAGCCCGCCCGGCGTTTGAGGGCACGGGCGCGGAGCGCACGTACGGGGTCTGGGGCGGAGCCCCAGTTTCGGGAAGGGGCGGGGTGGGGGAAAGCCCCGCAGGGCCCGCCGCCCGCCGCTTCGCCCACCGCACCGGGATCGCGGCGCAATACCCGTCCGGATCATTGGCCAAGGCCAACCCCGCCAAGCCGAACAGGATCACCGGCAGGTGCGCAGACGATGTCACATAGTCCGCCAGCACCCGAGGGGCAACGGCAAACACCAGCCCCGCCACCACCGCATACTGCGGCCTGCGAACCCCCGCCGCCACCACGACCGCCAGCCACACCAACCCCGTCATCGCCGTGAAGTCCGTCGCCGTGATCCGGGTGTTGTACGAGGCGTACATCACGCCCCCGAACCCGGCCAGCCCGGCCGACAGCGTGAACAGCAGCAGCTTCGTCCGCAGGACCGACACCCCCGACGCCATCGCCGCCGCCGGCGCCGACCGCACGGCCAGCATCGCCCGCCCCGACGGGGAGTTCCGCAGCGCGCTCAGCCCGGCGGCGCACACCGCGGCCAGGACGACCAGCGCCACCCCCAGCGCCCGGTCGTCGGACAGGTCCACCGGCCCGAACACCGGCCGCGGGATCGACCATCCGGCGTCCCCGTTCCGCAGCCGGCGCAGCTGGAACAGCACCTGGTCGGCCAGGAACGCCAGCGCCAGCGTGGCCAGCGCCAGGGACCGGCCGCCCAGCCGCAGCGCCGGCAGCGCGACCAGCGCCCCCAGCAGGGCGGCCACGCACGTCCCGACCGCCAGCGCCGCCACGAACGGCCAGCCCCGGCTCATCAGCAGCCCGGCCACCAGCGCGGCCCCCGTCACGAAGGTGCCCTGGGCCAGCGACACCATCGCCCCCAGCCCCGTCACCACCGTGAAGGACATGAACACCAGCGAGATGGCCAGGCCCTGCGCCAGCAGCCCGCTCCAGAAGGGGGTCGTCACGGTGTAGAAGGCGACGCACAGCACCACCCCGCCCGCCGCCCACACCCCCCACCGCCGCGCCCACGGTGCCCCGGCCAGATGGTCCACCGGCGGGATGTCCACGGCCGCGACCCCCGCCGTCCGGACCCGGCGCGTCAGCACGAGCAGGCCCCCGAACAGGATCAGGAACGGCACCGCCGTACGGAAGCCCGTGATGCCTTCGGCGAAGGACGCGTAGCCGGCGACCAGGTTCTGCAGCACCCCGAGCCCCAGTCCGCCCGCGAAGGCGAGCGGCACGGACGCGAACCGTCCGATGACCGCCGCCGTCGCCGAGACGAACAGGAAGAGGGTGAAGTCGTGCGCCGACAGGCCCAGCAGCGGGGTCGCGAGCACACCCGCCAGCCCGGCCAGCCCCGAAGCGATCATCCACGCCACCGAGGACAGCCGGTCCGCGCTGATCCCGCGCAGCTCGGTGAGCGAGCGGTTGTCGACGGCGGCCCGCAGCTGCAGCCCGAGCCGCGTGTGCCGCATCAGCACCCATAGGGCCACCGCCACCACCGCCGTCACCACCCACGTGATCAGCTGGTCGGAGTCGATGCCGACGCCCTCGGCGAGCTGCCAGGACCGGGCCGGGCTCGGCCCCACCCCCGGCAGCCCGAACTGGTTCTCCGCGGGCTTGAGCGGTGCGCCCGCGTCCACCAGCAGCTCCACCGCCCACAGCCCGGCGGCGGGCAGCGCCACCAGCAGCCCGATGGTCGCCACGATCTGCGCGGTCTCGCCGACCTTGGCGAGCCGCCGGAACATCAGCCGGTCCAGCCCCCAGCCGAGTCCGGGGGCCAGTACGAGCACCACCAGCAGGGCCGCCGGGACGGCCGGCCAGCCCAGGCCCGAGTGCAGTTCGTAGAAGGTGAGCGCGCACAGGTAGGCGGTGGCCCCGTGCGCGAAGTTGAACAGCCCGGACGCCGAGTACGACAGCACCAGCCCGGTGGCGAGCAGTGCGTACAGTGCGCCGGAGACCAGACCGCTCAGTACGAAGACGAGCAGATCCCCCATCCCGTCACCCCACCCCTACTTGAAGGGGATGGGCTCGTAGCACTTGAACGGGACGGAGACCTCGTACGCGCCGTTCTTCAGCTGTACGAGCGCCCCGCAGCCGAAGCTGTCCTTCTGCCCCTTGGGCTCCGCCCGGTCACCGACGAGCGTGCCGGTGTCGGAGAAGCTCTGCGCGGCTGCCTGGAAGGACTCGACGGTCAGGTCCTTGCCCGCCTTCTGCGCGATGGACACGAACAGGTCGGCGGACATGTACCCGGTCAACATGTGCATGTTCAGCGGGACGTCCTGGCCGCCCGCGGCCGCCTTGATGTCGGCCTTGAACTGCGCCATCTTCGGATCCGCCGACTCGAAGGGCTGGAACTGCAGCAGTACGTGCACCCCGTCGAGCGCCTGCTTGGTGGCGTCCTTGGCGAGCAGTCCGGGGTCGTAGTCGGTCGGGTCGGAGAGCAGTCCCTTGTATCCGCTGCGCTTGAGAGCGGTGAACAGCCCGATGTTGTTGGGGGTCTGCATGACGGAGACGACGGCGTCCGGCGCCTTGCCGCCGTTGCTCTCCAGGATGTCCTTCACGTACGCGGACCAGTCGCTCGGCACGGCGGTGCCGGGCACGGAGGCCTTGGCGTAGGAGACCGTGAACCCGGCGCTGGCGAAGCCCTGCTGGAAGGTGCGGATGCCGAACTTCCCGGCGTCGCTGTCGTTCGCGATGATCGCGACGGACTTGCCCTGGGCCCCGCCGAGGACCTTGCCGATGCCCTCGGGCCAGGTCTGGTTGAGGGTGCCGCCGGGGGTGGGGACCAGACAGCCGTTGAAGCCGTAGATGTACTTGGGCCCGCAGAAGGAGGGCAGGGTGCCCCAGCCGAAGGTGGGGACCTTCTCCTGCTCCAGGAAGTCGGCGCCCGAGAAGGTCACCGAGCTCATGGGGGAGACCGCGAAGACCTTGTCCTGCTGGACGAGTTTGCGGGCGGCCGCCATGTTCTTCCCGGGGTCCTGGCCGTCGTCCTCCGCGCCGAGGTAGTCGATCTTGCGACCGTGGATGCCCCCCTCGGCGTTGGCTCTGAGGTACCGGGCCTTGGCGCCGAGATCGGTGTCCTTCTTGCTGTAGCCGCTGGCGCTCGTCATGGAGACGATCCCGCCGACCTTGATGGAGTCGGCGGTCACCCCACGGGAGTCGCCGGCCGGGCCGGGCTTTCCGGGGTCGCTCTGGTTGGAGGCGGAGTTGCAGGCGGAGACGAGCGCGAGGGCCGCCGCCGCGGCGGCCAGGGTGCGGATCGGTCGCAACATGTCGGGGATCCCCTCCGGTCGGAATCCCCGCATTCTGTGCGTGACCTGACGGATCGTCAATATCAACGGCGCAGTGAAGTGACGATCCGTCAGGTACCTGCTGCCGGGACCGCTCTCACGACTCGTAGAGGGCCGCGACCTCCCTCGCGTACACCTTCTCGATCGCCCGGCGCTTGAGCTTCAGGGAGGGCGTCAGCAGCCCCCGCTCCTCCGTGAACTGCTCGCCGAGCACCCGGAAGGTACGGATCGCCTCCGCCTGCGAGACCAGGGTGTTGGCGGCCACCACCGCCCGCCGGACCTCCGCCGTCAGGTCCGGGTCGTGCACCAGATCGGCCGCCTTGAGCTGCGGGCGGCCGCGCATCGACAGCCAATGCGCGACCCCGTCCATGTCCAGGGTGAGCAGGGCCGCTATGTACGGCCGGTCGTTGCCCACCAGTACGCACTGCGACACCAGCGGATGCGAGCGCACCCGCTCCTCCAGCGCGGTCGGCGCGACGCTCTTGCCGTTGGAGGTCACCAGGATCTCCTTCTTGCGCCCGGTGATGGTGAGGTAGCCGTCCTCGTCCAGCCGCCCCAGGTCCCCGGTCGCCAGCCAGCCGCCGCGCAGCACCGCCTCCGTGCCGCGCGGGTCGTTGAGGTATCCCGAGAAGATGTGGCCGCCGTGCAGCCAGACCTCCCCGTCCTCCGCGATGTGCACCGTGCCGCCCGGGATCGGCCGGCCGACCGTGCCGTACTTCGTCGCCCCCGGCGGGTTCGCGGTGGCCGCCGCGCACGACTCCGTCAGGCCGTACCCCTCGAAGATGGTGATCCCGGCGCCGTCGAAGAACAGCCCGAGGCGGCGCGACATCGCGGACCCGCCCGACATGGCGTGCCGCACCCTGCCGCCCATGGCCTCGCGGACCTTCCCGTAGACGAGCTTCTCGAAGATCTGGTGCTCCATCCGCAGCCCGGCCGAGGGGCCCGGCCCGATGCCGAAGGCCTTCTGCTCGCGCGCCTCCGCGTACCGGACGGCCGCCTCCACCGCCCGGTCGAAGGGTCCCGTACGCCCCTCGGCCTCGGCCTTGCGGCGGGCGGCGGCGAAGACCTTCTCGAAGACGTACGGGACCCCGAGCACGAAGGTCGGCCGGAACGCGGCGAGGTCCGGCAGCAACTCGGCCGCCGCCAGTACGGGTTGGTGCCCGAGCTTGACCCGCGCCCGGACGGCGGCCACCTCCACCATCCGCCCGAACACGTGGGCCAGCGGCAGGAAGAGCAGGGTCGAGGGCTGCTCGCCGGGGCCGGCCTGGAAGACCGACTCCCAGCGGCTCACCATGGTGTCGGCCTCGAACATGAAATTGGCGTGGGTGAGCACGCAGCCCTTGGGGCGGCCGGTGGTCCCGGAGGTGTAGATGACGGTGGCGGTCGCATCGGGGGTCACGGCGCCGCGGTGCCGGTGCACGACGTCCTCGGCGACGCCCTGCCCGTCGGTGACGAGCCCCTCCACGGCGCCGGCGTCGAGCTGCCACAGCAGGCGCAGGTGGGGGAGCCGGTCGATGACCGAGCCCACCGTCATGGCCTGGTCCTCGTTCTCGACGACGCAGGCCGTGCACTCGGAGTCGTACAGGATCCAGTGCACCTGGTCGGCGGAGGAGGTCGGATAGACGGGGACGGGCTGGGCGCCGATCGCCCACAGGGCGAAGTCGAAGAGGGTCCATTCGTACCGGGTACGGGACATGACGGCGACCCGGTCCCCGAACCGGACCCCCTGGGCGAGCAGCCCCTTGGCGAGCGCGAGCACCTCGGCGGCCAGCTGCCCGGAGGTCACGTCCCGCCAGACCCCGCCGGTCTTCCGGCCGAGCACCACCCGGCCGGGATCCTCCTGGGCGTGCCGGAATACGACATCGGCCAGCCCGCCGACGGGCAGGCCCGTGACGACGGGTGGGACGGTGATCTCGCGCAAGGCCCCGCTCCTCTCCGCGCGCCGCGGCGAACGTACCGCCCAGTCTGGCGGAGGTTGATCACTCTGCGGATACCTCCACAAGACCTCCCCAGCGACGCGGTTGTGCCGCTGCGCGGGGCCCTCCCCACCCCGCCCCTTCCCGAAACTGGGGGCGCCGCCCCCGTACCCCCGCGCCTCAAACGCCGGCGGGGCTGGAAATCCAGCCCGCCCGGCGTTTGAGGGCACGGGCGCGAAGCGCACGTATGGGGGTCTGGGGGCGGAGCCCCAGTTTCGGGAAGGGGCGGGGTGGGGGAGAAGGCCCCGCGCAGCGGTGGCCCCCATCCGCGGCCCGGCCGGTCAGGCCGGCCGGCTGAGGCGGTCGCCCCCGGCGAGAACGGCGGCGGCCAAAGCCTCGGCGGCAGCCGTCGGCCGGCGGCCCTGGAGGAGGGCGAACTCCACAGGGCCCAGCTCCGGGAGCCCTCCCACCCGCACCAAGCCCGGCGGGATCAGGCCGCGCGTGTGTGCCATGACGCCCAGGCCGGCCCGCGCCGCCGCGATCAGCCCGCTCAGGCTCCCGCTCGTGCACGCGATCCGCCACGCACGCCCCTCCCGCTCCAGCACCTCCAGCGCCCGCGCCCGCGTGATCCCCGGCGGCGGGAAGACGATCAGCGGAACCGGCCGATCCGGGTCCACCCGCAGCCCCTCCGCCCCGATCCACACCATCCGGTCCCGCCAGACCAGCCGCCCCCGCTCGTCCTCCGGACCCCTCCGCTTCGCCAGCACCAGGTCGAGCCGCCCCGCGTCCAGCCGCTCGTGCAGCGTCCCCGACAGCTCCACCGACAGCTCCAGGTCCACCTCGGGATGCTCGTGCCGGAAGCCCTCCAGGATCTCCGGCAGCCGCGTCAGCACGAAGTCCTCCGAGGCCCCGAACCGCAGTCGCCCCCGCAGCCGCGTCCCCGCGAAGAAGGCCGCCGCCCGCTCGTGCGCCTCCAGGATCGTCCGCGCGAAGCCCAGCAGCGCCTCGCCGTCCTCCGTCAGCTCCACGCTGTGCGTGTCGCGGACGAACAGCGGCCGCCCCGTCGCCTCCTCCAGCCGCCGCACGTGCTGGCTGACCGTGGACTGCCGGACGCCGAGCCGTCCCGCGGCCTGGGTGAAGCTCAGCGTCTGGGCCACCGTGAGGAACGTACGCAGCTGGACAGGTTCGTACATACCGCCCATGCTAGCCGCGCTCATCGCGATCCGTGATGACAGTGAGTGCGGTGTACAGGTTTCCCGATCACCACCCCACCCCCGACGATGAAGACGAAGGGGATACCCGCCCCGACCGCACACCCCCGACAGCAAGTGAGCCCCCCGCACATGCGCCGCCCGCACCTCCCCGCCTGGCTGCCCCTGGACCCGTACATCCTGGCCCTGCTCGGCACCGTCGGCCTCGCCGCCCTGCTCCCTGCCCGGGGCCCGGCCGCCACCGTCGCCGACGGCGCGTCCACCGCGGCCGTGGCCCTGCTCTTCTTCCTCTACGGCGCCCGGCTCTCCACCCGCGAGGCCCTCGACGGCCTGCGCCACTGGCGGCTGCACCTCACCGTGCTCGCCTGCACCTTCCTGCTCTTCCCCCTCCTCGGCCTCGCCGCCCGCGGCCTCGTCCCCAGCCTCCTGACACAGCCCCTCTACAGCGGCCTGCTCTTCCTCTGCCTGGTCCCCTCGACCGTCCAGTCCTCCATCGCCTTCACCTCGATCGCCCGCGGCAACGTCCCCGCCGCGATCTGCGCCGGCTCCTTCTCCAGCCTGGCCGGCATCGTCCTCACCCCGCTCCTCGCCGCGGGCCTGATCGGCGGCAGCGCGGGCGGCTTCTCCCTGGACTCCCTCGTCAAGATCGTCCTCCAGCTGCTCCTGCCCTTCCTCCTCGGACAGGCCCTGCGCCGCTGGGTCGGCGGCTTCCTCGTCCGTCACAAGAAGGTCCTCGGCTACGTCGACCGCGGCTCGATCCTGCTCGTCGTCTACGCCGCCTTCAGCGCGGGCATGGCCGCCGGCATCTGGCACCAGGTCAGCGTCCCGCGCCTCGGCGCGCTGATGCTGGTGGAGGGCGTACTCCTCGCCGTGATGCTCCTGGTCACCTGGTACGGGGCCGGGCGGCTCGGCTTCGACCGCGCCGACCGCATCGCCATCCAGTTCGCCGGGTCGAAGAAGAGCCTCGCCGCCGGACTCCCCATGGCCAGCGTCCTGTTCGGCGCCCAGGCGAGCCTCGCCGTGCTGCCGCTGATGCTCTTCCACCAGATGCAGCTGATGGTCTGTGCGGTCCTCGCCCGCCGCCGCGCCGCCCAGGGCGAGCCGATCGAGTCCGGCGAACCCGCCGCCGACCGTGTGGCGGAGGTCTCCCGCCCGGTCCAACACCCCACTCCCCAGGCCCGGTAACGTGCGGCGGTGACCTGGATACGCCCGCTCGCCGCCCACGCCGAACGCCCCTGCACCCTGGTGGTCTGCCGCGGCTGCTGCTGCGGCGACCCCCGCAAGAACCCCGGCTCCGACCACGCCGGGCAACTCGCCCGCCTCCGCGAGGCCGCCGCGGCCTCCGGCGGCCGCCTGGCCGTCCGTACGAGCGACTGCCTCGGGCCCTGCGCCCAGGCCAACGTCATCGTGGTCCAGCCCACCAGCGAGGCCCGCCGCCGCGGCGCCCGCGCGGCCTGGTTCGGCTGGGCCCTGGACGACACGGCGACCGACGAGATCATCGCCTGGGCGGAGGCCGGAGGCCCCGGCTCCACCCCGATCCCGCCCACCCTCGACCTCCACCGCATCGACCCGCCGGCCCCCAAGGAGCCCCCGGCCTCCACCCGCCGAGGCCGCCGGTCCAAGCGCTAGAAGGCGCGCCGGGGTCAGTAGCCGATCCGTTCCTCGCCCGCGTAGATGTTCATGTTCGGACCGCGGAGGAAGCCGACCAGGGTCAGGCCCGACTCCAGCGCCAGGTCCACCGCGAGCGAGGACGGTGCCGAGACGGCCGCCAGGATCGGGATGCCCGCCATCACGGCCTTCTGGGCGAGTTCGAAGGAGGCCCGGCCGGATACCAGCAGGACCGAGCCGGTCAGCGGGAGGCGGCCGGCCTGGAGGGCGCGGCCGACGATCTTGTCCACCGCGTTGTGCCGGCCCACGTCCTCGCGCAGGTCGACCAGCTCGCCCTCCGCCGTGAACAGCCCGGCCGCGTGCAGCCCGCCCGTACGGTCGAAGACCTTCTGGGCCGCGCGCAGCCGGTCCGGGAGCTCGCCGAGGAGATCCGCGGGGACGCGTACGAGATCGGCGGCGATCCCCGGGAAACGGGTCGCCGTACGGACCGCGTCCAGGCTGGCCTTGCCGCACAGGCCGCAGGAGGAGGTGGTGTAGACGTTCCGCTCCAGCGTGATGTCCGGAACGGGCACTCCGGCGGCCAGCTGTACGTTGACCACGTTGTAGGTATTGGAGCCGTCCTGCGTCGCGCCCTCGCAGTAGGTCACGGCCTGGACGTCCTCGGTACGCCCCAGCACGCCCTCGCTCACCAGGAAGCCCACCGCCAGGGCGAAATCGTCCCCCGGCGTGCGCATCGTGATGGCCAGCGGCTTGCCGTTCAGCCGGATCTCCAGCGGCTCCTCGGCCACCAGCGTGTCCGGACGGACCCCGGCCGTGCCGTTCCGGATCCGGACGACGCGACGGCGTTCGGTGACCCGTCCCATGGTGATCAGCCCACCCCTTCGGTGCTCGTTCCTGTGACAAGCCCATTGTCCCGGTTCCGCTTCGTGGCCCGCCCCGACAGGTGGATCCTCGGGAATCTCCAAATTCCGGGGCCCGAATCCTGTCGGATCACGCGCACCCGTACCCACCGGTAGCAGGCAAAGCTGGGTGATCCTGACTTCTTACGAGGGGAATCCCGCCCATGACCGGTTCACGCGTGGTGGCGCTAGGGCACTACCAGCCCGCGAAAGTGCTCACCAACGAGGACCTCGCGGCCATGGTCGACACCACCGACGAGTGGATCCGCTCCCGGGTCGGCATCAAGACCCGCCACATGGCCGGTCCGGACGAACCGGTCGACGAGCTGGCCTTCCAGGCGGCGGGCAAGGCCCTGGCCGGCGCCGGCCTGACCCCGGACGACATCGACCTCGTCCTGGTCGCCACCTCCACCGCGATCGACCGCTCGCCCAACATGGCGGCCCGCGTCGCCGCCAAGCTGGGCATGGGCGGCGGGCCCGCCGTGATGGACATCAACGTCGTCTGCTCCGGCTTCACGCACGCCCTCGCGACCGCCGACCACGCCATCCGGGCCGGCTCCGCCACCCGCGCCCTGGTCATCGGCGCCGACAAGATGACCGAGATCACCGACTGGACCGACCGCACCACCTGCGTCCTCACCGGAGACGGCGCGGGCGCCGCGGTCGTCGAGGCCTGCGAGGAGCCGGGCATCGGCCCGGTGCTGTGGGGTTCGGTCCCGTCCATGGGCAACGCCGTCCGGATCGAGGGCTCGCCGCCGGTCTTCGCGCAGGAGGGCCAGTCCGTCTACCGCTGGACCACCAGCCAGCTCCCGCCGCTCGCCCGCAAGGTCTGCGAGAAGGCCGGCGTGCGCCCGGAGGAGCTGGCCGCGGTCGTCCTCCACCAGGCGAACCTGCGGATCATCGAGCCGCTCGCCGCCAAGATCGGCGCCGTCAACGCCGTCGTCGCCCGCGACGTCGTCGACTCCGGCAACACCTCGGCCGCCAGCATCCCGATGGCCCTCTCCAAGCTGGTGCAGCGCGGCGAGATCCCCTCCGGCGCCCCCGTCCTGCTCTTCGGCTTCGGCGGCAACCTCTCCTACGCGGGCCAGGTCATCCGCTGCCCGTGATCCGGGCCGGGGCCCCGGTTCCGGGGTCTGCCCCGACCTCGGCGAGACGCCCCGTCTCGATGCGGCCCGATACGGCCGTCGGTGCATGCGTGCAGGTCAGCACGGCGTGGCGGACGGCTGCCGCTCGGATATGTGGTCGGAGCCCCGCCGATCCTTTGCTATTGTTGTCCATGTCGCCGCGGGAAACCGGGGCCGACCACCTAGTCCGGGTGGCGGAATGGCAGACGCGCTAGCTTGAGGTGCTAGTGCCCTTTATCGGGCGTGGGGGTTCAAGTCCCCCCTCGGACACAAGCAAGAACCCCACACATCGTGTGGGGTTCTTCTGTTTTTCCGGTCCGCTCTTCCGGTCCGCTCCCTCACGTGTGCAGGACGACCAGGCCGCCCGGGGTGGTCAGGGTGCCCGGGGTGACCTCGGTGAAGGTGTGGGGGAGGGAGAGGCGCGGGGGGCCGGTGTCCGGGGCGGCGTCGAAGAGGTAGGCCGCCGCCGCGGTGGTGTCGCTGACCAGGTGGGGGCCGCCGGGGGAGGGCGTGGTGCCCGTCAGCGGGGTGCGGAAGAGGCGCCGGAGGTGGCGGAGGGTCTCCGGGGTGACCGGGCCCCGGGTCTGCCGGGACTGCGGGGACGGGGGTTCGGAGGACTGCGGGTCCGGGGACGGGGAGGCGGCGGAGTCCGGGTCCGGGGCGGGCGGGGCGTCCGGGGGGATCGCGCCCGTCAGGAGCAGCGCGAGGAGCACCGGGACGGCCTTGCGGCGCAGGGCCTCGGTGGCCGAGCGCAGGCGGTGGGCATGGGTGGCGGGCAGGGACAGCGCGAGGCTGCCGGCGGCGTCACCGGTCGCGATGGGGACCGCCGAGCAGACGACCCCGGGGGAGTACTCCAGCAGGTCGAAGACGGGCGCGCCGGGGGCGACCGCGTCCAGGGCGGTGAACAGGGCCCGGCTGTCGGTGATGGTCTGCGGCGTGAGCCGGGCCGGCCGGTACCGGGCCACGTGGTCGGCGCGGCGGTCGTGGTCCAGCTGGGTCAGCAGGCACTTGCCGACCGCGCTGGCGTGCGCGGCCGCCCGGAAGTCCACCCACTCCTGCACCGGCGGGGCCGCGGGCCCGTCCGCCATCTGCGTGATCCGGACCTCCCCCTCGGCGTACCGGCTCAGGTACACCGCGGCGCCCGCGCTGTCCCGGGCCAGGGCCAGGGTGCGCTGGAGCTGGCCCGCCAGGCCGTGGCCGCCGGGGGCCGCGAGCCGGTCCAGGGCCGGCCCGCGCGCGTAGACCCCCGCGCCCGCGCGGTACGCGTACTCCTCCTCGCACAGCATCGACAGCAGCGGCCCGAGCTCCGCCTCGGTCAGGCCCGCCTTCCGCGCGAGCCGGGGCGCGCGCACCCCGAGGGGGTGCTGCTCCAGGACCCGTACGACGGCCAGCGCGCGGCGGGCCTCCGCCATGGCCTCGCCGGTCCCGGCCTGGACGACGGTCTCGCGGGCCGCCGCCGTCAGTGCGGGGTGGCGCAGCGGTCCGGTCGCCGGCCGGGGCGGGGGCGGGGGTGTGGAGGCCGCTGCCTCAGCGGTGGCCGTGACGGTCACGGTGGCCGCCGGCGGCGGCCGGAAGGCGGCCAGCACCCTGGGCAATCCGGGCCTCGGCAGCGGCACCGGGCCCAGATCGGGATCGTCCAGCTGGTCGACGTAGCGCAGGACGGTCGCCTGCGCGCACAGCCGCACGTCCCGCAGGTCCCTCCTGCCGCTCGGCCGGAACCCGCGGCGGCCCAGCTCGCGCGCCCAGAGCCGCGCGTCGTGGTGCTCACCGCGCCGGGAGTGGTCGAGGAAGAGGCAGTAGGCGGCCGGGGCGGTCCGCGACCGCCCGGAGCCGGCGGCGAACTGCCACCAGAAGCGGGCGCCTTCGCGCAGCCCGGCCAGGTGGAGCAGACAGCCGAAGACGACCGCGCCGGCCAGGTCCGTGTGCGCGCTGGCGAGGAAGGCGGTGAGCTGGGCCTCGGCCTTCGGCGCGCACACGGCGGCCAGGCAGGCGGCCTTGAGGTCGCGGCGGGCCCGTTCGGCATCGAGCGGGCAGTCCCGTACGGGGTCGCTCCAGCCGTAGGCGGACCGGCGCCGGGCGCGGTGTCCGGGGACCGGGGTGTGCGGGGTCGCGCGCAGCAGCCGGGCCTCGGCCGCGCCGAGGTCGTAGTGGCGGTAGCGGTCGCGGACGCCCGCCCGGGCGAGGAACTCGGCCAGGGAGCGGGGGGTTTCGTCGCCGTCCGTCGGCTGGCGCCGTTCGTAGGGCCTCATGATTCGGCTGATTCCGCTGATTCGGCTGATTCGGGGGATGGCGCGGACGTGTCGAGCAGGCGGGCCAGCCGCCGGTGGGCCTGGCCGAGGTACGAGCGGACCGTGGCCTCGTCGACGCCCATCACGGCGGCGGCCTCACCGGGGGTGCACTGGAGCCCGTACCGCAGGAGCACGGCGTCGCGCTGCCGCTCGGCGAGCCGGGAGACGGCGGAGTAGAAGCGGATGGTGTCGGTCAGCACCTCGTACTGGTCGGCGTGCGCCTCCTTGAGCGCGGCCTCGAACGCGCTGATGTCCATCGGCTCGGGGTGCTGCTGCCAGGGGTGGCGCCGGTGCTGCCGGTCGATGATGGAGTGCTTGAGCACGGTCCACGCGTAGGCGTCCAGCCGGTCCATGTGCAGCATCTTGAGCCACTCGCCCATGATCGAGTCGAAGGTGGCGTCCACCGCCTCCTCGGCCGCCGCGTCGGAGCCCAGCTGCAGATACGCGAAGCGCATGTACGCGGGCCGCCGATTGGCGTGGAAGGCCCAGTACGACAGGCGCGCCGTCGGATCCCACTGGCTCATGGGCGTCGGCCGCCGGCGTCGGCTCGGCAGTCCCACGGCCCCACCGGACTCCTCCGGTCCGCCATCGCTCACCGTTCCACCTCATCCCCTGTGCCCTGAACAGCAAATCAGCGCGGGCGCACCCGGAGGGCGCAGAGAAGAAAGCTGGAGGGATAACGGTCGCTGATGATCGGCCCGTGATCGATCTTGATCGGGCCGGGCTTCAGCGGGCACGTATGCATATGCCCCCAGGTCCCGGCGGCGCCGAGGGCCACCGTCCGCCTGTAGCATGAGCCCCATCGCGAGGGCCGTGACGGAGAGGTCACTGCCCTCGCTTTTGCGTTATGTCCACCCATGAACAAATGCGGCGCGGGGCCTTTCGGCGGTTCGATACGATGAACCGCGTTCACAATCCGTCACGCCACGTTGCACCGCACATGAGAAATGGAGCATCCGAGGATGGCTCGACACCTGATCACCAGCGCGCTTCCGTACATCAACGGGATCAAGCACCTGGGCAACATGGTCGGGTCGATGCTTCCGGCGGATGTGTACTCCCGGTACCTCCGCCAGCGCGGCCACGACGTCCTGTACATCTGCGCCACCGACGAGCACGGCACCCCCGCCGAACTCGCCGCCAAGGAGGCCGGTATCTCGGTCGCCGAGTTCTGCGCGCAGGCCCACGACGCCCAGAAGGCGGTCTACGACGGCTTCGAGCTGTCCTTCGACTACTTCGGCCGCAGCTCCTCCGCGCAGAACCGCGAGATCACGCAGCACTTCGCGCGGGGGCTCCAGGAGAACGGCTTCATCGAGGAGCGCGCGATCCGGCAGGTCTACTCGCCGGTCGACGGCCGCTTCCTGCCGGACCGCTACGTCGAGGGCACCTGTCCGCACTGCGGCTACGACAAGGCCCGCGGCGACCAGTGCGAGAACTGCACCCGCGTCCTGGACCCCACGGACCTGATCGAGCCCCGCTCGGCCATCTCCGGCTCCACCGAGCTGGAGGTCCGCGAGACCAAGCACCTCTTCCTCCTGCAGTCCAAGCTCCAGCACGAGGTCGAGGCCTGGGTCGCCGAGCACGAGGAGGAGTGGCCGCAGCTGGCGTCCTCCATCGCCCGCAAGTGGCTCACCGAGGGCCTGCACGACCGCGCCATCACCCGCGACCTCGACTGGGGCGTCCCGGTCCCGGCCGACACCTGGCCGGAGCTCGCCGCCGAGGGCAAGGTCTTCTACGTCTGGTTCGACGCCCCGATCGAGTACATCGGGTCCACCAAGGAGTGGTCGGACCTGGACCCGGCGAACCGCGACTACAAGTCGTGGTGGTACGAGGCCGAGGACGTCCGCTACACGCAATTCATGGCCAAGGACAACGTCCCGTTCCACACGGTGATGTTCCCCGCCACCGAGCTGGCCACCCGCGAGCCGTGGAAGAAGGTCGACTACGTCAAGGCCTTCAACTGGCTGACGTACTACGGCGGCAAGTTCTCCACCTCGCAGAAGCGCGGCGTCTTCACCGACCAGGCGCTGGAGATCCTCCCGGCCGACTTCTGGCGCTACTTCCTCATCGCCAACGCGCCCGAGTCCGACGACTCGTCCTTCACGTGGGAGCACTTCACCACCACGGTCAACAAGGACCTCGGCGGCACCCTCGGCAACTTCGTCAACCGCGTACTGACCTTCTCCCGCAAGAAGTTCGGCGACGAGGTCCCCGCCGGCAGCCCCGCCGGCGAGGTCGAGGCCAAGCTGGGCGAGCAGATCGCCGAGCTCCTCGCCGAGTACGAGGGCCACATGGACGCCCTCCAGTACCGCAAGGCCGCGGCCGCGCTGCGCGCCCTGTGGTCGGCCGGCAACTCCTACCTGGACGAGAAGGCCCCCTGGCTGGAGGTCAAGACCGACCTGGAGGGCGCGGCGCTCACCCTGCGCACCGCGATGAACCTCATCCACCTCTACTCGGTGGTCTCCGAGCCGTTCATCCCGGCCTCGGCGCGCGCCATGCGCTCGTCGTTCGAGCTCGCCGACGACACGACGACGTGGATCACCCCGGAGCAGGCCAGGTCCCTGGACGCGGTCCCGGCCGGTACCCCGTTCACCGTGCCGCCGGTGCTCTTCGCGCGGGTCACCGAGGAGGACCTGGAGTCCTACCGCGAGCGTTTCGGCGGTTCGCCGGAGGCCTGAGCCTTCGAGTGACCAACGCGTGAGGGGCGCGACCTTTCGGGGTCGCGCCCCTCACGCGTACCCGCGGTGGTGGTGGCGGTGGCGGCGGTGGCGGTGGTAGGGAAAACCCCACCGTGAAGTGTCCGCCTGGGTGTGCAGACCGGGTGGGGGCCGCGCGGCTGCAATGGCCGTATGCCTTCTTCCCGTACAACGGCACGCGCCGCCGCCCGCACCCCGATGACCACGCCATGGGTGGCAGGCTGGCTGCTCGCGGCGGCCTGGGCCCTCTCCTTCCCGCTGTTCTCCTCGCTGGGCCCGCACCGGCTGTGGGGCTGGTGCGCGGCCGCCGGATACCTGGCGGCCGCCGCGGCCACCGCCCTCGGCCGGCGCCGGGCGGCGCTCTGCGCGGCCCTGTCGGGGGCGGTCGCCGTACCGCTGCTGTACCTGGTGCTGACGGGGCAGGGGCAGTCCGAGGTCGGCGTGATCGAACGGTCCGGGCGGCTCCTGCTCCAGACCGGACGGCTCTACGTCGACCAGCCGGCCGGGGTCGGGGAGTACACCCCGTACCTCCCGGGCATGGCCCTGCTCGGCGCGCCGCGCGCCCTGCTGGGCGGCGGTGACGGCTGGGCGGTGCGGCTGCTCGGCGACGCCCGGATCTGGTGCGCGGCCGCCCTGTTCGGCGGCATGTGGGCCGGGCGCCGGCTGCTGGGCGGCGCCCCTTCGCCGCTGCTGCCCGTGCTGGTGGCCTCGCCGGTGGTGGCGCTGCCCCTGGCGGTGAGCGGGGTGGACCTGCCGCTCGCCGGGCTGTGCTGCCTGGCGCTCGCCGCAGCCGCGGCCGGGCGGCCGGTCCTGGCCGGGGCGGTGCTCGCCGGAGCGTGCGCCCTGAAGTGGACGGCGCTGCCCGCGGTGGCGGTGGCGGTCGCCCTGCTCGCGGCCTGCCGGGGCGGGCGGGCGGCGGTGCGCTGCGGGCTGGTGGCGGCCGGCGGCACGGCCCTGCTGGTGCTGCCGAGCGCACTGCTCCAGCCGGGCGAGCTGTGGCGCCAGGTGTTCGCGTTCCCCACCGGCCGGGCGGAGGTCCCGACCCCGGCGAGCAGCCCGCTGCCGGGCCGGCTGCTGGCCGAACTGGGCTCCTGGGGCTGGTACCTGACGGTGGCCCTGCTGGCGGTGGCCGGCTTGGCGGTGGCGCTCTCCCTGCTGGTCCGGCCGCCGCGCACGGTGGTGGCCGCGGCCGACCGCCTCGCGATCGGCCTCACGGCGGCCTTCCTCCTGGCCCCGGCCGGCCGCTTCGGCTACCTGGCCCTCCCGGTACTCCTGGCGGCCTGGGCCCGCTCGGCGTCCCCCCGCCGCGGCACCTCGCGCATCGTGACCGGCTCGGGGGGTGTCCGCAAAGTCGGTTGGGGAGCCATGGCCGCAGGCAGGCGAGGGTGACCAGGGCTGCGTAGTGGCGCGCCTGTTCGTCGTCCAGGCAGCCCATGAGCAGCGGCCCACCAGGAGCCCCTCCCCGGAGGGACTTCTTCGGCTTGCGGGCCGTGTTCGCTCGTAGCGGCAAGCCGCATGAACTCAACACCTGGACGGCAAGATCAGCTTGGCGGCACGAGGTCGCCACGACTCCCCTGGGGTGGACATGAGCAACCGGCAGACCGGAACCGTGAAGTGGTTCAACGACGAGAAGGGCTTCGGCTCTGAGCGCGACAGCTTGGCCGGCCACTGAGCCCTTCGCATGGCCATCGTCGCGCTCAGCCGTTCACGACCTTTGGTGGCCGCCGCGTGGCCTACCTGCCTGCGATCGTCACGTCCTGGATGGTGACCTTCTTCTTGGGGGCCCCGTCGCCTTCGCCGTTGGCGTTGTCGGATCCGGCTTTCGCGACCTGTTCCAGTACGTCCATGCCCCCGGTGATCTTGCCGAAGACGGTGTAGTTCGGGGGCAGCTCGGAGTCGCCGTAGACCATGAAGAACTGGCTCCCGTTGGTGTCGGGTCCCGCGTTGGCCATGGCGAGGGTGCCCTTGCCGTACTCGGCCGTCTGCGCGCCGGACTTGGCTGTCGGCAGGTTCTCCGTCCCGTACCTGTAGGCCGGCCCACCGGCGCCGGTGCCGGTGGGATCTCCGCACTGCAGGACCTTCAGGGCCCCGGTGGTGAGGCGGTGGCAGTTCGTGTTGTCGAAGAAGTCCTTCCCGGCCAGGTAGGCGAAGGAGTCGACGGTGCAGGGGGCCTTCTTCCCGTCCAGGGAGAGGGTGATGTCGCCCAGGTTGGTCTTGAGCGTGGCCTCCACCGTGCTCGTGTACGGGGGATCGACGGGGGGTGTCCCCACGTTCTTGGCCCCCTGCTCTGTGTTGTCCAGGAATTGGCACTTCCCGGGCTCTGCAGTGGGGATGGGGGTGGCATGCGGCGGCTGGGAGGCCGCGGGCAGGAGTCGGGGCGCGGCCTGCCCGTAGGTCATGGCGGCGAGTCCGGCAGCGAGCGCGGCGCCGACCGTCACGCGCAGAGCGGTGTGGAGCATGGGAGTCCGTTCATGGGTGCATACAGGGGAAACTCGATCTTGATAGCGGGCCCTGCTGCTCCCCATGGCGAAACACCGCAGAAGTCGTCCCAACGGGTGGTACTCGTTCCCGCCCTGACAGTGCGCACGCCCCATGGCCAAGGGATTGGGGATGCCCCCGGCGCCAGGGGCACGCCGTTCTCGTCCGGCCCTGCTCCCCGCATCAGCGGGCCGCTCTGGCCTATCCGTACGAGATTGCGGTGCCGTAGGCCACCAGGTACCAGGAGCCGGCGTCCGACCCCTTCTGCATGGCCGTCAGGCGTGCACCGATGACCTCGTTGGCCCCGACGTTGGCCGCGTTCACACTCAGAGATGAGAACGCCTCGCCGGGGAAGACCTGTTGGTCGCCCCAAACCACCCAGCTGGTGAAAGGGCGGTCCATCAGCTGAGGGTTGTCGACGGTGAGGACCGGGACCGGAAACGGAAGTTGTCTCGCCATGAACATGGCATGGTGTCAGGGTCCGACCCGTTCGGCAACGGGCAGTTCAGGCCGTGTAACTGGCCGGTAGGGCACCCCGGAGTACCTCCACGAACATGCGCTCCCAGCCGCCATTCCGGCGATGCGGCCGGTCACAGGAAGGCGGGCTGCCAATGAACATTCTCACGGCGCGCGGTTCAGACGGTCGGCCCCTCTTGATGCTCCGGCCTGGTCAGTGGCGGGAGCGATTCCCAGAAACTAGCCAAGGCCCGTTCGGCCCTACAACGTTCTTGATCAGAATCTGAGCTTGCCGTTTGTCGTCCCCACAGCGCGAAAACGCCGATCGAGTTCGAGTCGCCGCAGTGACCAAGCCCTCCGCCATCACGGCACTCGCCAAGCCCGGCAGGAGCCAAAACATGGGCACTTCTGTGCGCAAATTCGTCACGGCCACCACCGAGTCGGCCGTGTTCGCCGGCGGGCTGATCGGGCTGATCGGGCTGTCGGCGACGCCCGCGTCCGCAGGTGAGGTCTGTGACGACGTCTACAAGCGCAAGTACACGGAGATCTCGTCCACGTGGCACAAGGTGGTCGCGTCGGGAGTCGTCGACAACCGCCGCGGCGATGCTTCCGTGCGCGAGAGCGTCGCCGCGAGTACCAGGTGTACGTCACGCACCAGTTCCGGAGCTGCCACGTCTCCAACTACTGGGCGAAGGTCACGGTGGCGGACTCGTACACCGAGACCTGGAACAGCTGAGCCGTCGCTCGAGCGCGGGCCATGAACGCGCTCGAGCCTGATCAGCGTTTTCGCGCGGTTCGGCGGACGCGTAGACGGCCTTCGCCTGATTCTTTGCTCCGTCACGGAGTGGATCAGGCGAAGGCCGTCTGCACGTCCGCCACCGGGGCGCGTCTGACTCCGATCGCTGTGCCACCGGGCAAATGACCCGGCGCTCGCCGGTGCCGGCCCCGGTGATCGCGTGGGTCTCGACCCGATCGTCGGTCATGGGCAGCAGCCGTACCCCGGGCTGCCGGCGGTCGCAGTGGACCTCGGCGCATCAGCGCGCTGGATGGTGTTGGGCCGTGGGCCGCGATCCAGGCCCGGCATCCCGAACTCCCGCACGTGCTCTTTGTGTCCGGAGCCGGAATCCCCTGGCGCGGTACCGAGCAGCCGCGCCGCAGCAAGGACGCGCCCCGCCGCCGGCAGCTCGTGACCCGCGGGCATCACTGGGCAGACCGTGGGGCCGTGGCCGAGGGCCGACTGGCGGAGCTGGTGCGGTGTAGTGGGAATGGGGGCGGCCCTGGGCGGCGAACCGGGTCGTCCGGCATCCGGGCCATCGACGGAAGTGATCTCCTGTCAGAAAAGGCAGCAGCGTGGGCAGTCGGGGTGTGCCAGGCTGGGGAAATGATGTTCGAGTTCGAAGAGGAATGGGCGCAGGCGAAGGGAGAGGCAGCCATGCGCCTCGCCTCCGCCGGGCCGTCGCCGACACCGACCCCCCAACCCAGTCCCTCCGCGTCCCCGGCGCCCGCCCCGGGCAACCCCGACCTCGGCCTCGCCGACGGCCCCGTACGTTCCAAGGCGTCCGGGATCCGTACGGCGAACGCCGAGGCCCGGGGCAAGTCCACGCTCGACGACGCCGAGGCCGTGGGCCGCAGCCACGCCGGGTGGGTGGCCGGGTCCGCCAGCAACGACTGCGTGGGTGCCTGGCAGCGCAGGCTCAGGGAGCTCGCGGACCTGGTCGACGACGCGGCCGACGCCCTGACCACGGGCACCAACGCCATCACCACCGAGGACCGGGCGATAGCCGACGCTCTGCGCGCGGCCGGCGGCGTACTGGAGGAAGCCTGATGGTCTCCGTACCCGAGCTGAAGCAGGCCGACCCGCAGAAGTGGCGTACCGCGGCGGACGACGCGGTCGCCGTGGCGAAGCAGTGCGACGGCCTCGCCTCGTACGCGCGCCAGGACGTTGCCCGCACGGTCGACCGGTGCTGGGTCGGTGAGGCCGGACGTGCCGCCACGGAACGGTTCGTGAAGCACGCCGACGACTACGAGACGTCCGCGCTGGCCCTGCGTGCGATGGCCAAGGCCTACGACGACCTGGCCGAGGCGATCGAGGGGGCGCAGCGGGACCTGAACAGCGCCCTGGACTACGCCCGCACCCGCGACCTGAAGGTCGACGACAGCGGCCGGGTCCAGCTGTCCCACCCCGTCATGGTGCCGCAGGGCAGTACCGAGCACCTCGAACCGGTCCGCCACGCACAGGGCATCATCGCCGACGCCCTGCGGAAGGCGACCCAGGCCGACATGGACACGGCACGCGCCCTTCGCACGATCGAGGGCCTCACCGCCGTCTCCGACCCGAAGCTGGCCAAGGAGGCCCTGATCCCCGGGTCCCCGCTCGCGGTCGCCCTGGCCTTGTCGGGCGGCGTCGACGGCCTGCACCCGATCAACGTCTCCCCGGCCCAGTTCGCCGCACTGAACCGGGCCGCAGCCGAGACCGGCATCAGCCGCAAGCTGCTGCTGGCGATCCTGTGGCAGGAACAGCAGTGGTACCAGAACTTCAGCCCCGGCCTGACCGGCCCCCTGGCCCAGGCCGGACGCATCTTCAACTGGTCGTTGCAGCAGTCGCTCAAGCCCGACAAGTCCCTCGGCATCACCCACATGAAGCCGGACACCGCGCGGCAGGTGATGGAGAACAACCGGGAGGCGTTCACCCTCCCGGACGGCACCTTCCTCGGGCATCTCGACGACGCCCAGCTCACCAAGTACATCGAGGAGAACCCCGACGAGAACATCCGCATGAGCGCCTACCACCTCAAGGGCATACAGGAGGAGCCCTACGGAGCGAGGACCGACAAGCAGCTCTTCACCCTCTACGCCGCGGACACGCCGGGGGTGCGGGAACTGAACGAGCAGTACGGCGACGAGTCGGGCAACCGGGCCAACGACATCAGGACCCGGGGCGAGAACTGGGACAAGGTGGAGCCGCACCTGGACGATGCGATGGCCTGGTACGCACTCACCGATGAGCAGAGGGCCACCGCCGTGCGGCAGCTCGAGTCGCAGACCCCGGCCGGACACCACGTCTCCGTCGACCCGATCTACCATGAGGGCGGCGGGCCGCACACCGGAACGGGCACCGGTCCCGCGGAACCCGGCACGCCCTCGCCCAGCCCGGGTCCGGCGCCCCGGCCGCCGAGGAGCAACTGACCCATGCGCACAGCGAAGTTCGCCCCAGTGCTGCTGGGGATGCTACTGACACTGAGCGCCTGCGGCCTCGTCGACAGGGACCGAGGACGCCCTCCGCTGACACCGATGCCGTCCAACGTGCCGACCGGTCCCGAGTACGCGTCCGCCGACGATGTGATCGCCGCCTTGGCCAAGGGCGGCTTCGACTGCAAGGTGCCCGTGCGCAACGACTACCCGTACGGGTCGAACGCCGTCTGCGAGGTGCAACACCGCGGAACCACGGTCTACAACGACATCTCCGTCCTGAGCACGGCCCGCTTCAGCAGGGACGAGGTCGGCGACTCCATCGCGTCGCGGCGCAGCGGTCCGTACCGGCAGACCATCGTCGCCGCCGGCAACTGGTACATCTGGGTCCGGCCCGGCGACTACGCCTACGACATGGCCGCGGCACTTCCGGGTTCCGTGGTCCTGGAACCGCTCGTGGAGAAGTAGATATCCCGGGTCGGCGCATCGGCTGCCCCCTGAGCATCCGCGGGGACGACCTCGTTCTGGGCCTTGGCTCCTCCTGATACGGAACCCGTCGGCCGAGGACGATGCATGGAGCGCCCTCGGCAGCCAGGACGACCTCCGGGCCGGCTCGTCCGACTCCGCCGCCAGGCGTAGCCCTGATGGGCCAGGTACGGGATGCCTGGCGTAGCCGATGGGGTTGTGTGTCGTGCCTGCGGTACCGGAGACGGGCGGGACGCGGGATAGTCGGGTCCATGGTCACGCTCTCGTCCACCGGTCCGGCGCCCTCGGCAGCCGAGGTGCTGCACGCCCGGTACGCGGGCCGGCTGCCTGCCTCGCTGGAGAAGCTCGCAGGTCCGAAGCACGGGGTGGTCGAGCTGCCCCTGCACGTCGCCTGGTCCGGACTGCGCGCCTACGACCTGGACCGCCCGCGCCTTCGCATGGGCCTGTACCGCACGGTCCTGGCCGAGGGCCGGCACGAGGACCTCGTGACCCTGCTGAACGCCGAACTCCTCCTGGCGCAGTGGCCCGTCCTGCGCACCCTGGTCAGCAGGCACGTGCGGCAGGTCTGGGAGGAAGCCTTCCCCGAGCTGGCGACCGCGGGGTCCGCCGCCGCGTGAAGCTGAGCGACCTGCACCGGCGGCTCCTGGCCGCCGTCATCGACATCGGCTCCCCCTACCCCCTCGTCATTACCGGCGGGTACGCCGTCCAGGCCCACGGCCTCGTCGAGCGCCTGAGCCAGGACCTCGACTCGACGTCGCGACCGAGAACCCGGCTCCGATGGCGGATATCGTCTCCAGCCTGGAACAGGGCCTGACCTCGCGCGGCTGGCGGGTGCGCGTGATCGACGTGGACGCGCTCTCGGCCCGCCTGATGGCCGCCGACCCTGTCACAGGCGAGGAGTGCGAGGTCGATGTCCTCAAGGAACACTTCTGGACGCCGCCCGCCCAGACCGAGTACGGACCGGTCCTCGCCTTCGACTCCGTCATCGGCACCAAGGTCCGCGCCCTGGCCGACCGCGGCGCCGTCCGCGACCTCATCGACGTCCATGCCGCCTCTCACCACCGCACCACCAACGAGCTGGAACGGCTCGGCAGGCGGCACGGCCGCGACGAGTTCCGCCTCCACGACCTACGCGACCGCCTCGCAGGCGCGGACTGGGCCGACGACGACGAGTTCGCCGCGTACGGTCTCACCCAGGAAGAGACGGCCGAGCTGCGCGCCTGGGCACAGCACTGGGTGAGCGACCTCGACCAGCGCCTCCACGACCACGACGAGGCCTGATGGCAGAGCGTCCGGCGCGGGCCGCCTTGACAGTCCCCAGTAGGGCCTAACGCCCGGCGAACTATCGCAGCATGTCACGAAGCGCTTGGCTTCAAGGACTCGTCCGACCGCGGGTGGGCCTGGATGAGCGAGAGGCCGATGCGGCGCCGCTCGCGGTCCACGTTATGGGGGACGACGAACATCTCGTCCCCCATAACGATCACACCTTCCGTGCTCTGCGCCTCGCGGTCGATGCGCCGAACGGGACCAGCCTGGTTCACGCGAGCAGGCGATGTGGATATGTCTGGGTTCCACCCGCACGAGAACACGCAGGAGCCACCCAGCGATACTCTCGTCACCAGCACCGCTTCCATCATTCAGAAAGCTGCGAGAAATGGGTTCTCGAGGAAAGAATCGAGATCAGCGATCTCAATAAGCGCCACGGCGGCAAAGGTCCTGATGTCGTCGTCCTGCATCTCCCACACCAAGCCCCTCTTCTCAGCCAGGAGGATCCCAGGGCCACCCTCCGCCCTGATGTGATGGTATCTTCCTCGAAAATCGATCGAGTGCGCACTCGCCGAGGAAAGCTTGACGAATCTATGTCGTCGCATTACGGACCGAATTCCGGAAATGTGAACGGTGTCTCCGGCGATACGTCCCGCCACCCCTGATCTCACCTGCAGCCTCATCGCATGACCTGGCGGCGCAACCCCATACATCTCGGCCAGGTGTTCTCCATTGAGCGTAACTTTCCAGTCCTCAAGAATGCCCCCGACCGCAGACGTAACAGATGGCGCCCGCGAACGACACCTCCGAAGGGAGAGAACACCAAGCGGACTGGCGACTGTTAGACACTCCGTTCCGTCGGAGATGGGCCCAACCCACTTAATGCGAGATACGAGAAGCTTGGGGTCGAACTGAACTCTCATTGATACCCTCCCGTCAAATGGCCCGAACTTTCCAGGCATGTTCAGTGCTCAAGGACTCCGTCGATGGCCGGAGGGCCCAGAGGCGACTCCCGAGGTACCCTCGCAGCAAGAGGCGTCCACGTGGGGTGTCAACTCTACCTAGGGGTGGGTCCGGTGGGTCCGGAGATCCCGGTCGATCACACCAGGATCTCCGGACCATCGGAAGATTCCATTAGCTAGGCCACGTCACCGCGAAGTAGGTGACCCCGCTTGGCGACATGCAGCCGCTACAGCCGCTCGCGCGCCTTTTTGATAGCGTAGCCCAAAGGTCCAGCCTTCATGATCTCCCGGAAAGCTCCTTGGAAGCCCCCTGATACAGAATTCTTTGCGAGATAATTCACCGCCTCAGGCCCAGTCGTCTCATGCCCATACGCCTTATCGATCGCCAGGAATGTCGGCGTCCCTATGAGGGCTCCGGTTACAGCGCCAGCGATGACGACACAAGCGAGTCCGACAGTACCTACGCAGGCCGCTGCAGCGGCCAATCCAGCCAGCATTCCGACGCCTATGCCAGCAGCAAGCTGAGTAAGCTTCCTGTTGCTTGTCCAGTAATCCCATTTCTTCTCGATTGAGCTAGAAGCCGACTTCCAGGCATCACTTGCACCACCCTTGAGGGAGTCCCAGAGAGTCTTCTTCTCGGGCTTCTTCTCTGTCTTCTTAGAGGTCGACCAGTAGTTGCGGGACGGCTTGCAGTCGGGGTCGTGGCGACATGTGTTCCTGTTTCGGGTCTTCTGCTCCACGTATTCGCGAGCGAGCGTGCCACCGTTGGCGGAGACTTCCCTCTCGTAGTTGTTGCCGTAGCCCGTGGGCTTGGTCCCGCCGTTGCTGCAGGTGTACATGCCGCTGCGGCACTCTTCGAGGGCTTCGCCGGTCGGGTCCCACTCGGTAAGGGGGCTGTTGTTGGCGTACTGGTAGCCGTTGTGCTGGCGGGGGTCGTCCACCACCATCAGCGGGTCAACGGATATGAAGCGGCCGCTAATCGGGTCGTATTCTCGGGCGCCGAGGTGGGTGAGGTCGGTGGTCTTGTCCTGGGTTCCGCCGACGAAGCCTCGCTCTCCCGGCCACGCGGTCGGCTGGGCTCCACGGTACTCACCGAAGGGCTTGGTCGCGCGGCGCTGAACTTCGAGGGTTGCAGCGTCGACGGCCGTGGTGCCGGTGTTGTGGTGGTCGGCCGCGACGTAGGAGACCTTGCCGTCGGAGGTGCGGACGATGGTGGTGCCGCCGGGTGTCGAGTAGTAGCGCGTTCCGGCCACAGTGTTGGCGGCTGTGTTGAGGGTGAGTTCAGTCGAACCCATGTAGAGGGTGGTTTTGCCGGGGTCCTTGCGGAGCAGGCGGTTGCCCGACGCGTCGTAGACGTAGGTGGAGGTGCCGGCGCCGGTGGTGGCCGAGGCGAGTTTGCCCTCGGCCGTCCAGGTCAGGGTCTGGGTGGTTCCGGCGGCGTCAGGACGGGTCAGCGTGTTCCCGGCCGCGTCGTAGGTGGTGGCGCTGGTGACGGACGGGCCGGTGCCGGTGGTCCTGGTCGTGGAAGTCGGAGCGTGCGGCCGCGGGGATCCCTGGGCCGGGTAGGTGTGGGTGGTGGTGACGGTCTTGGCCGCGTCTCCTGCGGGGTCGTGGTCGGTGGAGGAGGTGCGGTTGCCGGTCACGTCATAGGTGAAGGACTGGCGGTAGGGAGCCGAGCCGCCGATGTTGCCGGGCTGGGGCGTCGTATTGATGCAGCCGCCGATGCCGGGGACGGAGGGGCCGGGCTGGGTGGTGGTGGTGCCGGTGTCGGTCCAGGCTTCCGTGAGGCGGCGCAGGTAGTCGTAGGTGAAGCACTGGGTGTCGCGGGTCGCGTCCTGGGTGCTGCTGACCGAGGTGACGTCGCCTGCCGGGGTGTAGGTGTAGTTGGTGATGTCGACCGCGGTGGCTGCGTCCTGCTTCTTGAACTCGGTGCTCAGGAGCCGGCCGGTGGCCGGGTCGTGGATGTTCGTGAAGCTCGCCTGCCTGGGATCATCGCCGAAGGTGGTGCGCTGCACCCGGCCTAACTCGTCGTAGTCGGTGAAGTTGACGTAGGCGACGTTGTCCGAGCCGTAGGAGACGGCCAGGCCGTTGTTGTTGCGCCCGGTGGTGAGCCTCTCGGAGGGCAGACCGCCCGCGGCCGGCAAGGTGGTGCGGCGCTCGAGGCCGGTGATGGGGTCGTACGTGGTGGAGGCGGTGTAGGTGCCGCTGAGGGCTCCTTCGCCGTCGGGTACGGTCAGCTTGGTGCCGGTGGGCCGGTAGCCGATGTCGTAGCCGGTGGTCTCCTGCCGCCAGGGCTTGCCGTCCACCCAGCTGGTGGAGGCGGTGGGCTGGCTGGGAAGCAGGGTGTCGTACTCGTACGTGGCCAGCTTGGGGCCGTCGGCCGCGTTGAGGTTGCGGGAGGTCGGACGGCCCAGGATGTCGTAGCTGGTGAAGGTCACGGTGCCTCGGGCGTCCACGGCGGAGACGGGACGGTCGGCGGCGTCGTACGTGGCCGTCGACGTGCCCTTGTCCGGGTCCACCGAGCGGATCTGGCGGCCGTGGAGGTCGTAGTCGTACGTCCAGATATTTCCGGCGGGGTCGGTGATCCGGGTCAGCTTGTCGTCGACGTTATAGGCGTAACGGGTGGGGTCGTAGTCGCCCTCGGGCTTGCCGCTCTTGTAGTTGCGGCGCTCGACCGTGCGTCCACGGGCGTCGGTGACGACGCTGCTGGCGGCGTCGCCCTTCGGCGGGGTGGTGTCGGTGCGGTCCGCGCCCGGGTAGGCGGTGATACTGCGCCACTGCTCCTTCGCCTTGGAGGAGAAGGTCTTGGCAACCGGGCGACCGAGTCCGTCGTAAACGGTGCCGCTCTGTGCGGGAACCATGTTTTCATCGGCGATGAAGCGGGTCTTCACCGGATCGGATTCGGCATTTGTGTAGGACTCGTTGGTCTTGAAGGCGCGGCCGAGACTGTCATAGAAGGTGTCGGCGATCAGACGGCTGCTCGCCGCGCTGTTCTGGGGAACCGACTGCACCTGGACTTGCTGGCCGAGCGCGTCGAGGATGCTGATCGAGGTCGCGTAGGACTGGTCGGACCGGAGTGTCTGGGTGGTGACGGAGCTCGTGCCAGTGTTGGCGAGGTCGTAGACGAAGACCTTGCTGGCGCTCAGGCTGCGTGCGCGGCCGGGCAGCCAGACGGCGGTCGTGCGGCCCAGTGCGTCGTATGTCGCCTCGGTGATGCGGTTGTTCTGGTCCTCCGTTTTGACCGGCACTCCACGCAGGGGGTGCAGGCTGGTCGTGGTCGTCCAGTTCTTGGCGTTGGTGCCCTTGATGGTGGTCGCGCGGGCCGGTGCGGCCGGCTCGTACACCGTCGTCGTCTTCGCGCCCCCTGCGTCCGTGGCTGTGGCGACGCGGCCGTAGGCGTCGGAGGTCGTGGCCGAGTTGACCGAATACTTCGGCTGGCCTGCCTCGAAGCGGTCCAGTTCCTCCGTGCTCGTGACCTCGCCGGGGCCGTTCAGCGTGCCGTGGGGCTGGCCGTCGTAGAAGGTGCGATCACGGCCGAGGGTGTTCGCCTCGGTCGCGGTGGCGGCGCAGTCACTGCTCTGGATCTCGACTGTCTCGGAGACTCGGTCGATCATCCAGGCGGCGGTGTTCCGGGCGTAGGAGGTGACGCTGCAGATATCGGGAAGGCCGTCGGCCTGGTCTCGGGTCCACTCCGGCAGGCCGTAGGCGCCGTCGTACTTGGCGGTCTTCGACGTGGTCTGCCAGGTCTTGTCGACGCGTAGCTTCTTCTCCTTCGAGGAGCCGTCCCGGTGCATCTGGGCCGTGAGAGCCGGAAGCTTCGTGCCGCGGCTGTGGGTGGAGGTGGCCGCGGAGAGCCAGGGCTCGGACTGGGACACGGAGACGAGCTCGCCACCGTCCGAGGCGAAGGTCTGGGTCTCGCGAACGGTGCCGGCGAGCGCGTTGCCGTCCTTGACCGTGTTTCCCGCGAGGCCGGTGAAGGTGGCGGTGCGCTTGCTGCCGTCGGCCTTGACGTCGCCGTCCATGCCGCGGAGGTAGAACGTCGCGGCCTTGGTGACGGTGTCGGGGGCGGTGCCGGCGCGGGTGATGACCTGTTCGTACCCGCGGAACTGGTTCCAGGTGCGGCGCTTGTCCTCCGTCAGTTCTTCGTCGTCGCGGTGCCAGGCCGCGCCGCCGACGTACTCGTAACGCGTCTCCTGAGGGCGGGAGCCGCCGAAGGGGTCAAGTTCGGTAACGCGCGTGACGACGTACTTGTGGAACCAGTCCAGGGTCGGGTCGAGCGGGCTCTTGTCGTCCGGGTTCCAGTAGGCCGGGTAGCAGCGCGTGGTGTTGGCGTCCTTCGATGACGGGAGTCCGGCGCCCGGTGCACAGTCCGGATCCGCGTATCCGATGTCAGTGACCTGGCCCGTTTCGGAGGTGATGCCGACTATGCGGCGCCGGTTCATTGCGGGCTTGTTGTCGGCGCTGGAGTCGACGCGGTTGTTCCTCAGCTGGCCGGTGAAGGTGACGGGCTTGGTGTCGAGTGTGGTCGCGCCGTCGTGGCCGGTGTGCAGGAGGGATGCCAGCCACAGAGCGGGCGCGGTGTGGTCCTCCGGGTTGGGGAACTCGTGCCGGAGCTCGTAGGAGTCGACGTTGTCATAGCCACCAGCGGTGTTGAGGACCTGCGTGGTGATCTTGGTGAGGCGCTTGGTGGTCCAGAAGGTGGCGGAGTAGTTCTCGCAGGTGCCCGTGGCCGCGCAGTTCTGGTCGAAGGGGACGTCCGGCCACCGGGTGGCGTTGGCTTTGGTCAGTTTGGCCGGGGCGCAGTCGAAGACATCCTTCTCCGGGAGACAGCGCTCAGAGGCAGTGAACAGGACCTGTGCCGTCGGCTTGACCGTGTCCGCGTCGGACAGCTTCGACCCATAGGTGATCTTGGAGAGGTTGCCGCCGCGGATGTACGGGGTGAGGGTGCCGTTTGGGGTCTCGGCGGACACACCACGCTTGTAGTGGTTGCTCTCCGTGTCGTACCAGTGTGTGGTCACGCCGCCGCGCGGATCGACGATGAAGTCGAGGTTCCAGCGCCATGCCTGCTGGCACCACGACGCGGCGAACGTCGACTTGTTGCACTCCTCGCCAGCGTTGTTTCCGTAGACCGGAGTGGTCCAGGCGGAGTTGGTGGCTGGGGCGGTGGAACTGCCGGGCTTGCGGCCGACGCCGAAGTAGTACTGGATGCCGTCGGGAGTGGTGACCTTCCAGTACTCGCCGTTGTTGTCCCCGTTGCTCGCGCCGGTCAGCCGCTCGACCTTCGAGGCGTCGTCATTCTCCAGTCGCCAGGTACCGGTCGCGTCGTCCCGCACAAGCGTCGACGATTTGCCGTTCAGCGAGATTGTGGCGTTGTGGCCGGCCAGACACTGTTCGCTGGATTCGGCCTGGCCATCCTTGGAACAGGGCTTGAAACTGCGCTCAACGAAGCCGGGTGAGTAGTCCCAGCCCTCGCCGATCCATGAGGCCTGGTTGTTGGTGGCGGCGGTGCGCCCGTCGACCGATTGAGAGCTGTAGTCGAGGGAGATTCTCGGCTTGGAACCGCCCAGCCCCTCAGGAACGTTGATCGGGTACGACCAGGAGAAGCCACCAGCGTTACCGCCGCTGGTCCACTTGCCCGAGGGCGCCAGGCTGGTGGCGGTGAAGGTGCCCGCAGGGCCGCCTGGGGCGGCCGATGCGGCGATCACCGTCGCCCCAGCCGGGGCGGCATCCGCCGTACCGCCAGCACGTATGCCTTCAGTCGCGGATCCGCCCTTGAGGGTGACCTCCGCGCTGAGCAGTCCGGCTCGATCGCCGTCCTTGGAGGTCACCACAGGCTTCTGGGTACGGCACTCCGCGCGCTCGGGAGTGGTCAGCGCGCACTCGGGGAGGGCGACCAGGTGGGCTCGGGAGAGCCAGTCACCGCCGAAGGCGCCCGCGATGTGCGAGACGTCCACGGAAACCTTGACCGGGCCCTTGCCCGCACCCTCGGCGGGGCGGACGGCGAGCAGCAGGCCCTGGACGCCGGCCTTCTCGGCGGCCGCACGGTCCATGAGTTGCACGGCGGCCTTGCCGGTTCGAGGTGCGTCCTTCCCTGTCGCGGGGTGAACCCAGACGGGGGCTGCGCCCACGCGGCTCGGATCGGCAACGGGTGCCGCCGGGACACCTGAGGGTGCGGGCGCAGTGAAGAGCGAGCCGTGTGGGGCCGCGGGTGGCGTGGCGGTCAGATCCACCTCCGCCTGCGCGGCCGGCGGCCAGTACACGTCCTTCGGATGCCAGGCGGCAGCCCCGTCGCCCTTCGGAGTCTTCGGATCCGCTTTCGGAGCGTTTTTCCCGGATACCGATTCGGTTTTCTTCACCTTTCCCGGTGACCAGCGGCGGGAATCATTCGGGCTCCCCTGCGCAGCCTGAGCCGCCCCCGAGCCGACGAGCAGTGAAAGCGTGACTAAAAGCGGAATTAAGACGCTCCGGTGGATCACCGAGCGATTTCTCAACGTGCGAAGTCCAGCTGGTGCCGACACGGCATGCCCCCCACGGTCGCCGAGTGGATCAATTGGCTTGGGAGCCTAGCCTGTCGCTAAACTGCAAAATATAGAGCAAGCCGGACAAGACGTGCCCCCGGAGGCTCCTCCACTCCGGAAAGATGCCCAAAAATGCACCGTCGCGCGGCGTGTTGGCCAAATCCCGCCAGCCAATTGATCACGATTATGCGAATAAGTTCCAGTGAATATAGAGTTCCGTATCTACGGCCGCAGCAGGCTCCGTCAGAGAGGCTGTTAGCGTTCACGCCCAGTTGTCAGTCACCAATCACACTGGGGGGTTTGCCGTGGGGGGCATACCAAGAGAACCGCGGCCGGCCGGGCGGCCGTTCGCGGTCGCAGGGCTGGTCGCATTAGCTCTGTCCGTTGCATCTGTCGGCGCGGCGCCAGCCGCATCGGCGACCTCGGCAGTGGACAAGCCGAGCACACAGAACGCTAAGACGCCGCCGGAGCGGCCGACCACCGAGCGGGAGCGGGCGGAAGACGCCGCGCTAGCCGAGGCCAAGCGCACCGGGAAGCCCGTGCCCGTACCGGTCGCGACGACCGAGACCGACACGGTGGTGGCCAATCCGAACGGCACCCTGGGTCTGAGCCGCAGCGTCACACCCGTGCGCACCAAGATCGACGGCAAGTGGACCGACCTGGACGCCGCCCTCGTCAAGGCGGCCGATGGCACACTCCGCCCGAAGGCGGCAGCGAACGGCCTCTCCCTGTCCGGCGGCGGCACCGCGCCACTCGCCACGCTGGACCAGGACGGCAAGCAGCTCGTGCTCAACTGGCCGGAGCCGCTACCGACGCCCGCGGTGGAGGGCGCCAGTGCCCTCTACCGCGAGGTGGTCCCCGGCACCGACCTCAAGGTCACTGCCGACGAGGGCGGCGGGATCTCCCAGATACTCGTCGTGAAGTCCGCCGAGGCCGCCAACCACCCGAAGCTCGCCAAGCTGACCACGGGCCTTAAAGGTCAGGGCGTCACAGTCTCCGCCGACGGCAACGGCAATCTGAAGGCCGCCGATGCCTCGGGCCGTACCGTCTTCCACGCTCCGACCCCGACCATGTGGGACTCCACGGCTCCCGTTCATGCTCCCCTCGCCAAGGCATCGAGCGTCGGCGTGTTCTCCCAGGCCGCCACCAGCCCCGGGAGTACGGACGATCAGCCGGCCAAGTCCGCCTCGGGCAGTGACGGCCCGGGCGACTCCGCCAAGGTCACCCGGCTCCAGACCGATCTCGGCAAGGACTCCCTCGCCCTGACCCCGGACCAGGCCTTCCTGCGCGACCCCTCCACCGCCTACCCGGTCTACATCGACCCGGCCTGGCAGCCCACCAGCCGCGGCACCCAACACTGGGCCTGGGTCCAGGAGGCCTACCCCTCCACCGTCAGCTACGACGACTACGGCAACACCTACGACCCGGGCGTCGGCTACCAGCGCTGGCGGACCAGAACGGGGCTCGAGCGCTACTACATTCAGCTCGACACCAGGGACCTGCGCGACAAGAGCATCAAGAAGGCCTCCTTCTTCGCGACCCAGTCGTACGCCGCCGACGCCGGCTGCGGCAACACGTACAACGTGGACCTGCACTCCACCGGAGACCTGCTCTCCGACATCACCTGGGGCACCCAGCCCCGCGACTGGGAGATCCTGCGCACGACCGCCCTCAACAGCGCGGGCGGCCCCGGTTGCCCCGGCTCCACCACACGCGGCGAGTGGGACGTTCGCGACCACCTCGCCGCGAACGAGTGGCGCGGCAGCATCACCTACGGCCTCTTCGCCTCCAACGAGGCCAAGAGCAGCGGCAACAACTCCTTCAAGCGGTTTACCCGCGACAAGAACAACCTGCCGTTTCTCTACATCGAGTACAACCGGCCCCCGTACAACCCGTGGGACCTCGGCATGCTTCCCGCACCGAAGAACCCGAACGGCAACGGCTGTGGCTGGATCGGCGCCACCAGTTACGGCGGATTCAACATCAGCGCCTGGATAGGCGACCCGGAGAACCAGCCCAACGACGCCCATTTCCTCGTCTACGACACCGCCGGTGACGTCCTCGCCTACGACAGCGGATGGCGCGATCAGGCCAATGGCACTCACCTTGCCGCCGCTTATCCCGAGAACCTCCTGGACGGCCACACTTACTACTGGCGGGTCCAGGGAGGCGACGGCGACATGGCATCCGCCTGGGTCACCGGATGCACCTTCTCCATGGACACACAGCCGCCATCCGTGCCGATAGTGACCTCCGCGGAGTACCCGCCGTCCGGCACCCTGCCGGGCTCCACCAAGCACATAGGCCAGCCTGGCTCCTTCACGGTGAAGTCCACCGATGCCCCCAGCGGTGTCCTGTACTACGAGTGGGCCTTTAACTCTGCCATCCCTGTGGGCGGCGCCAACCGCCTCGACCCCGCCGCCGATGGCACCGCTGCCATCCCCCTCACCCCCACGACCTGGGGCACCAATATCCTGCGCGTCCAGTCCGTAGACCGCGCCGGCAACCGCTCGCAGCAGCAGACGTACACCTTCTACGTGCCGGACGACCCGGCGGCGAAGACGACACTCGGTGACATCACCGGCGACGAGCGCGTCGACTTCACCGCACCCACGGACAATGGCGACCTCGTCGTCTACCCGACCGCCACCGACCCGGCAGCCGCCGGCGTGATCGCCTCCAACGTCGCCAACAGCCCCGGCGGCAAGGGTTGGGGCAACGGCACCCTGATAACCCACCGCGGGGGCAACGGGATCCGTATCGACGACCTGTGGGCCTACCGCGACGGACAGCTCAAGCTCTACCGCAACTCCCTCACCCAGGGCGGCCTGGAAGCCAACGGAGGCCTCTACTACCACGCCTCCAAAGCCCTGACGGTCCAGCGGCCCTACGCGGACGACTGCACCGTCGCCGCCACTGGCCAGCCCTGCGGAACCGAGTACGCCGAGAACTGGACTCGGGTCAAGCAGATCCTTGCCGTTGGTGATGCCCTGCCAGAGGCCGGTGTCACACCTCGCAATGATCTGCTCACCGTAGAGAACGACGGCACGAAGAACTCACTGGTGCTCTTCCAGGGCACCGGCACCACAGGCGACCTGCGGGATCCGATCGTGCTCGTCCTCAGCCCCTCAGGCTGGGACAACCTCACCCTCATCGCCCCCGGCGACGCCACCGGCGACGGCCTCCCCGACCTGTGGGCCCGCGACAACACCACCGGCGACGTCTACCAGTACGCCAACGTCGCCGGGAACCCCGCGGCTCTCGGCGACCACACCAAGCGCACCAAGATCGGCTCCGGCGTCACGGCAGCCACCCACCCGGTCGTCGGCTCCTCCGGCGACACCAGCGCCGACGGCCTCCCCGACCTCTGGGCCCTGGACAACCTCCACCGGCTCCGCACCTGGAACGGCACGGCCACATCCGGCAAGGTCACCGGCTTTGCCGCCGGGCACACGATGGGCGACGCCCGCATCTCCACCTCCCAGTGGAAGCTGAACGAAGCCCAGGGAACCACCGCCGTCGATCTGCGCGGCCGAAACAACGGGACGCTCAGCGCCACAGGCGCCACCAGCGTGGACGACACAGTTGCCGGCACGGCCACCAAGGTCGTCGACCTCAACGGCGCATCCGGCACGGTGACCGCCGCCGGCCCCGGCGTCGACACCACCCGCAGCTTCACCATCTCCACCTGGGCCAAGTCCAGGGAGCGCTCCGTCGTCCTCAGCCAAGACGGACAACACACCAGCGGCTTCATCCTCTGGCACGACCAGGACGGCACCTGGCGCTTCGGAATGTCCAAGAAGGACGACGACACCTGGGACTATGACCAGACCACCACCATGAACGACGCCGCCAGGGTCCAGACGGACGTGTGGACCCAGCTCACCGCCACCTACGACGACCAGACCGGCCTGATTGCCCTGTACGTCAACGGCACCCTCGCCGGTACCGGCCACCACGCCAAGGCCAACACCTGGAACGCCACCGGCCCCCTGGTCATCGGCCGATTCAAGTACCAGAGCAAGCCGGCCTCCTACTTCAACGGCCGGATCAGCAACCTCGCCGTGTACAACCACTCCACCGTCCCCTCCGCAACCCGCACCACCCTGGTCTCGGCGCTCAGCAGCACCAAGTGCGCGGACGACAACTTCGGGCACACGGCCGAGGGCACCCGCATCCAGATCTGGGACTGCAGCACCGACCCAGGCGCCTCGCAGCTGTTCGAGATCCGTGAGAACGGCGAACTGCGTGTGGTGGGCATGTGCGTGGATGCCACGCGCAACGGCACCGCAAACGGCACCCTGGTCCAACTCTGGACCTGCAACGGCGGCGGCGCCCAGCAATGGCTCCCCACCGCCACCAGCGGGTTCTACAACCCGCAGGCCGGCCGCTGCCTGGACCTGCCGTACGGCCGCACCGACAACGGCAATCAACTCGAGCTGTTCGACTGCGGCGGCGGCAACAATCAACGCTGGCTCGCCTCCGGCCTCGCCTCACCCCTGGGAGCCAACGGCTGACGGCTGAGTACCGGCCCGTCTCCACGGCAACCCCGGAGGAGACGGGCCGTCGGTCGACAAGTGTTCGGCTGCGCATCGCCCCGTGCGGAGATCCGCTGCTTCCTGACCGTCACCGCCCCGGAAGCAATGGGCGAAATCACTGAGGGGTCCCGTCCGATTCTTCGATCGGACGGGACCCCTCGCGTGTCTCCTCAGGACGTCAGGACGTGAAGTACCCGCTCAGATCCGCGATCACGTCGACCGAGCCTGTCGCCCAGCTCTTCGTCGCCAGGCAGTTCCGAGAGGATCTCTCTGGCGTAGAGGAGCCCCATCCCGTCGGATCGGAGGAGGCGTTGGGGGTGGCAGGCGCGTGCCTGCTGCTCGCCAATGGCGGCTTGTCTGAACGGGAGGGTTCCCACGGCGCCCTGGTCGCCTTCGTGGCTTGGATGCTGCGCGAGGGCCGGCAGACCGGGAACGGCTATGCTCCGAGCTCCGCCGAGACCCACCTCGCCGCGGTCGTCACCGGCCTGCGCGAGCGCGGGGTCGCCGTCAGTCCGCTGCCCTGCCTTGCGCCGGGGCCCGAGCGCGCTGTCGGCGCCGGTACAGCGCCGTATGGTCCGCCGCGTACGTGCCGTCCGGCAGGAGTCCGTCGGTCAGCTCGAACCGCTCGGGGCCGGCGGGACCGGTCCACGTAACCACCGTCCCGGCCGGCCTGTTGCTGGGCAGGTGGGCGGGCTGG
This sequence comes from Streptomyces sp. NPDC059989, assembly GCF_042736975.1. Lineage (NCBI taxonomy): Bacteria > Bacillati > Actinomycetota > Actinomycetes > Kitasatosporales > Streptomycetaceae > Streptomyces > Streptomyces sp. NPDC059989. Next base: position 13,060 of record NZ_JBHWUO010000006.1, on the reverse strand, counting down.
CCGTCGGCGGCCCTGGCGCCGAGCAGGGTGTAGGTGCGTACGGCCCCCGCCGCCGGCGGCACGTCGGTACCGGACTGCCGCCGGCGGAGCCAGCGCCACAGGAAACCGGCTGCCAGGAGGGTGAGGCTGGCGAGCACCCCCGCAATCCAGTTGGTGAGCACGTCGTACATCTCGTCTTGTCCTTCTTCCACGTTGCCGATGAGGGGCGGACCATGGCGAGCCCTCGGAGCTGACCGCCGGACGGCACGGTGCGGGACCGCGGGGTTAGCCCCGCAAGGCCCGCTCCGCGCGGAAACTGTGCTCCACCCCTTCGCGGGGGAACTCCCCGGCTCAACAGCAGCGGCCGGCGCAGCACGGACGCGGTGTTAGGTCTGGCTCTTGATAAGTTGCCTGATCTGCGAGCGGTTCGCGGCCCGCCACGGTGCCACACGGCTCGCCGCGGCCGGGAGCGGAGGTGGCGCGTTCCTCGATGCCTCAGTTTGTCAGTCGGAGGACATTTGTTCGTTTTCGTGTGTGCGGGGTGCGGCGCTGAGCTGACCATTCCGCTGTCCCAGGTCGCCCTGCCGGTCCAGGCCCATCAGAAGTACGGGAACGGGACTCAGCTCCCGGTGCTCATGGAGTCAGGCACGTGCGCCGTGGATCCGGAGCCTTGGGGGCCGCCGTGGCGGAAGTGGGAGGAGATCCATCCGGACGAGGCGGCCGCCCGCGGTGTCTACGCGCCGGTCTACGCCCTGTCCGACGGCGCGCCCGGCGCGATCGTCATCGCGCCCGGCGACGCACACGGCACCGTACTGATCCCGGAAAATCGCGGAGGCGGCTACTGCTGCGGCCTCGACGGGGCCGCCGGCCCCAACGTGGCCTGCATGGCGTGTGCCCTGCCCGTGGCGAGCCGGATCGACGACTGCTCGCTCTGGCAGGCGATGTGGCTCGCCCCGGGCGCCGTACGTCGCCTCCCCGTCGACGGCGCCGGCGCCGCGTCGCTTTCCTGGGCGGAGCTGATGGCGGAGGGCAAGGGCACACCCCCGTTCGAGCCGATCGCCGCGTGGGGGTCGCGGCTGGGAGTTGGCCACTGGTCGAACCACCGGTGGTCGTGGAGCCCGCAGTGGGAGGCGGCGGCCGGCCGGGCACTCGCCCACCTGCTGGTCGCCTCGGAGGGTCGGCCCGTGGCGGTCCCGGACGGCTTGACCTCGGAGGTGTTCCGGCGCGCGCTCGACGCCCTGCTGTCCGCGGGGCCGCCGGAGCGGCGCGCCGTCCTGGCCGGACCGGGACGGCCGGTTCCGCACGGGGATGCCGACATCCTCCTCGTGCCGTCCCATCCGCAGACGGGGGAGGTCTGGGGCGCGGCTGACCCGGCGGCGTACCTGGTGCCGCTGCCGTTCGGGGTGTGGCTGCGGCTGGCCTTCCCCGAGACGGACCCGCCCGTCCCCACGTCGGGCGGCCTCCCCGACGGTGTCCTCCGCGACGACTTCGACCCACCCGCGCCGCGCCCCCGCCACCTGTTCCGAGCCGACCCGGAAACCTTCCGGCACACCCTGGTCCGGCTGCCGGAGGTCCGCAGCCCGTGGCTGCTCGAGATCCTCGACAACCTCACGCAGTACATGCGCGCCGGCTACTTCTAGCCCGCAACCCGGTCACCCGGTCACCTGGTCGGTCGAGTGGCTGCGTAGGTCAGCCACGGCCCAGCGCGCGCCGCAGCCTGCTCTTGGCCGGACGCTCGGCAACCGGGGTCTCGACCGTGTGCTCCAACTCGGCGACGGAGATCCGGACATGGGCCGTGGACGTGGTGGGGCTGTTCGAATCGTCAGGCCAGTCGGAGTGACCGACCTTCACGAGCCAGCCCCCCGTCTCCGCGGTCCAGAACACCCGTCGGCCGTACGCCTCGGGCTCCCGGGCCCCGTAACCGGAGTGAGTGCACGTACGGGCCGGCTCGGCGGCCCTCGGCGATGGCTCCGTCCCGACCGTCGGCGACCCGGATCGTACGGACCAACTCGCAGCGGGAATCTCCCCTTACGGGAGCCTCCACCAGAACCCACCAGAACCCACCAGCCCCCGTCGCCACTCATCCCAGCCGCCTCTCGGCGACGGCCTTCATGAACGTGGTAGAGGCTGCCGTCGGGGCGGGGAAGAGGGTGTCGGCAGGGCGCTCTTGACCGTGCTCGCCGACCTCGGCGGCGGTCCTGTGCTGGTCTTCGGGAAACACCTTCACGCCGGCAACCGTCGCAGGTTCAGCCCTTCCGGACAACCTGATACTCCGCCGGCAAGGGATCCCGAATCCCGCTTCAAGTGCCGCCGACAGCCGCCGAATCGCACGGCCGCCTGTTGCCCGCATCCCGCGCGAGGCGCTCTCCTGCGCCGGGGTGGGCGATGCGGCGCGCGGTGAAAACGGTGGCGATCCGGGCCCTCGCCGTGGGCGGGGACCGCGGCCGTCGGCAGGGTGCCGGTTCTTCAGAAGACCTTGGTCCTTTGAGGATCGCCGGGCGCGAACACTCTCCCCCGACTGGCTGCGAGCGGTACCGGAACTCGCCAAGGGCGACCCCCGCGTGATTTAATAAACGAACGAGCATTTATTAATGGAGGGTGGCGGTGATGGGACGTCCCCGAGGGGTCGAGGATGCGGTGATCCTGCGTGCGGCGGCGCAGGTCATGGGTCGGGTGGGTCCTGCGGGTCTCACGTTGGCCGCCGTGGCGCGCGAGGTGGGGTTGGTGCCGGCGACCCTGGTGCAGCGATTCGGTTCCAAGCACGGTCTCCTGCTGGCACTCGCCGACCTGTCCGAGAGGGACGCGGGCGAGATGGCCGGGCGAGTGCGTCAGTCGCACGACTCGGCGCTCGGGGCCTTGGCGGCGCTGACGGTGGAGTCGGCGGCTGCGATGGCCACGCCGGAGAGCTTCGCCAATCATCTGGCGTTCTTGTGCATGGATCTCGGCGATCCGCAGCTGTACGAGCGTGCGCTGGCCATTCACCGCACCCAGAAGCGCGCGATCGAGGAACTGCTGACGGAGGCGGCCGGTACGGGCGAGCTCCGCGCCGGAACCGATGCCGCGGCGTTGGCCCGCACCGTACAGGCGGTCATCGCCGGTGCGGGCCTGACGTGGGCACTCGAACGCGAAGGCACCCTTGAACAGCGGCTCCGGCACGAGCTCGACGTCGCGCTGTCCCCTCACCTTCCGCCCCGAAACAGCCACGACCTGGAGGAATCATGACGAGCGACGTACGCCCGCTGGCCGGCAAGGTGGCCCTGGTCGCCGGCGGTACCCGGGGCGGCGGACGGGGCATCGCCGTCGAACTCGGCGCCGCCGGCGCGACGGTGTACGTCACCGGCCGCAGCAGCACCGGCGGGCGCTCCGACCTGGGCCGCCCGGAAACCATCGAGCAGACCGCCGAGAAGGTCACCGCCGCGGGCGGCCTGGGCATTCCCGTCCGAACCGACCACAGTCGTCCCGACGAGGTCCAGGCCCTCGTCGGGAAGATCAGCGCCGAACAGGACGGACAGCTCGACATCCTGGTCAACTCCGTATGGGGCGGAGACCCGCTGACCGACTGGGAACACCCGTTGTGGGAGCAGGACCTGGACACCGGCCTACGACTGCTGCGGCAGGCGGTGGAGACCCACGTCATCACGAGCCGGTTCGCGCTTCCCCTCATGGTCGCCCGCAAGAGCGGCCTGGTCGTGGAGGTCACCGATGGCAACACCTCCCGCTACCGCGGCACGTTCTTCTACGACCTGGCGAAGTCGGCGGTCATCCGCCTCGCCGTCGCGCAGGCCGCCGAGCTCAAGCCCCATGGCGTCGCGGCGGTGGCCATCACACCCGGCTTCCTGCGCTCGGAGGCACTGCTGGAACACTTCGGTGTCACGGAGGCCAACTGGCGCGAAGGCGCGGCCCAGGACCCGAACTTCGCCCACTCCGAGACCCCGGCCTACCTCGGCCGGGCCGTCGCCGCGCTGGCCGCCGATCCGGACGTCATGGCCAAGTCCGGACGGGCCCTGGCCACCTGGGGCCTGTACCAGGAGTACGGCTTCACCGACGCCGACGGCACGCAACCGGACTTCGCCGCCCACTGGGCCGAGAACCTCCAAGAGCAGTACGGCCCCCTCGGAGACCCGCTGTAACCCTGGCCGGCGAGGGGCAGCGGCCGGATGCCGCCCAGGCCGTAGCGCTCTACCAGCGGCTCGGATTTCAGGTTCCGCCGCCCAGCGTGCCGGCGCCGGCGCCCCGTGAGGGTGCCGCGCCGGAGCCGTTCGGGGCAGCGAACACGCACGCCGACCTGTCCCGGAGCTTCGTCGAGTTGGTGACCCCGGTGAAGCCCGGGAACATGGCGGGCCTGCCACCTGACGCGCGGATCGTTCCGCTCCAGGCGCCGCCGGAGCAGATCCCCCTGGTCCTCTCGCGGATCGAGGCGACCAGCGCCCGGCTTGGCGGATGGCGTGATCGTTTCGAAGGGCTCCACATCCTGATGTTCTCCTCGCCGGACGCCGACGGCGCACGGACAACTCCCCCTGGTTCGCGAGCGGTACGAGTGGTATCTGGGCCGGCCGATCTCCGCAGAGGGGCCGGTCACCCTCCTGACCGAGGCGGACCTCCCGGATCTGCTGCCGGGTGAGGCTCCGCCCGCGCTCCCGGCGCTTGTCGCCTGCACAGTTGCCGTCCCTGACATTGCTCTGGTGCGTGCGCTGCTTGCGGAGAACGCACTGCCCGTACGCGAGACGGCCCGAGGGGAACTCTTCGTTCCGGCCAAAGCGGCCCTCGGTTCAGCCCTGATCTTCCGGGAGATCTGAGTGCTTGATGAAGGGCCTCGGAAGCCCAGGTCGGAGGAGGTTCCGGAACGGGCCATCCGTCCGGTTCAAGCGCTGTGCCTCTAGACTTCAGGGTCAACGTTTCGCAAAGCCATGTACGGGGCGGGGGAGCCCCGTACACGACGATTGGGTAGCCAGTGCTTCTGAAAACGTTCGGCTGGTCGTTCGCGGTCACCGCGGTCGGCCTGATCGCGGCGGTGTTATACGGGGGGTGGGCCGGCTTCGGGATCGTGGCGATCCTGTCCATCCTCGAAATCTCGGTGTCCTTCGACAACGCCGTGGTCAACGCCGGGATCCTGAAGAAGATGAATGCCTTCTGGCAGAAGATCTTCCTCACCGTCGGTGTCCTGATCGCGGTCTTCGGGATGCGCCTGGTCTTCCCCGTCGTGATCGTCGCCGTCAGTGCCAAGATCGGTCCGATCGAAGCGGTACGGCTCGCGCTGGACGACAAGGACAAGTACCAGCAGCTGGTGACCGACGCCCACCCGTCGATCGCCGCCTTCGGCGGCATGTTCCTCCTGATGATCTTCCTCGACTTCATCTTCGAGGACCGCGACATCAAGTGGCTCGCGTGGCTGGAGCGCCCGCTCGCCAAGCTCGGCAAGATCAACATGCTCTCCGTCTGCATCGCGCTGATCGTGCTGCTCGCCTCCGCGATGACCTTCGCCACCAACGCCCACCAGTACGGCGGCATCCACGCGGACAAGGCGGAAACCGTCCTGATCGCCGGCATCGCGGGCTTGATCACCTACCTGGTCGTCGGCGGTCTCTCCGGATACTTCGAGAACAAGCTCGAGGAAGAGGAGGAGCGCGAGCACGAGGCCGAGGAAGCGGCCAGGACGAGCGGCACGAAGGTCCCGGCGGTCGTGGTGGCCGGCAAGGCCGCGTTCTTCCTGTTCCTCTACCTGGAGGTCCTGGACGCGTCCTTCTCCTTCGACGGCGTCATCGCCGCCTTCGCGATCACCAACGACATCGTCCTGATGTCGCTCGGCCTCGGCATCGGCGCGATGTACGTCCGCTCGCTCACGGTCTACCTGGTCCGCCAGGGCACCCTCGACGACTACGTCTACCTGGAGCACGGCGCGCACTACGCCATCGGCGCGCTCGCGGTGATCCTGCTCATCACCATCCAGCACGAGATCCACGAGGTCATCACGGGCCTCGTCGGCGTCGTCCTGATCGCCTGGTCCTTCATCTCCTCGGTCCGGCGCAACCGCAGGCTGGCGGCGGCCGAGGCGAAGGGCACGGGGTCCGACGAGAGGGTCGAGGTCTCCTCCGGCGTCTGAGCCGCCGGGCTGCCTGCGCGGACGGAGTGTGCGGGAGCGTGCCCACGGCCGGGCGACCGACCGCCTCGCCGCCGACCGCCTACGCGTTCGTCAGTCCCTGTCCGAGATCCCGAGGAGCGGAGGTCTTGGCAGAGACGTCGGTGTGATGGAGCGCCTTGGGCGGGCCGGCGGCGAGGAAGGCCGTGTGGGCGGGGCAGCACACACCGGACACACCGCTTCCTCACCGCGTTTGGCCCGAGTCTGCATTGGCCGTCCCGACCACCGAGGCCAGGGTGCAGCCCACTGACCGTGATGGTCTTGGCTGGGTGAGGATGCGAGTCCGGAGGAGGGCGAACGAGGCTCCGCCGTGAACTCGACCGTCGCGGTCGCGGTCGCGACACGACCGGACCTCAGGAGCGGGGCCCTGCCGGCAGATCAGTCCGCGCGTTCCAGCCCGAGGGCGCTACCCACCGGGTTCGCTCGCCACATCGCGCTGACCTGCGGCAGCGATGCGATGAGCGTGGCGATCCGGGCCAGCGCTGCGGCCCGTTCAGGACCGATGGGATCGAAGTCAAAGCCGATGCTGTTGGTCCAGGCCACATCGCCCAGGTCGGCCCAGGTCGGCCCAGGCCGGAGCGTCGGCGAAGAACAGCTCGAGCTCTACGTGCCAGAGCTGCGGCTGCCAGTACTCGTCATCCTGGTCACCCTCGTCGCTCACCGCGAACTGCCTGGTGAAGACCAGTGCGGGGCGGTCATCGTTCCCACTCCACCGACCCCACTGCACGATGAACCCGTCGCCATCGTCCTCCGCGGGCTCAATCCCACCGATCTGCTCCTGGACGAACTCCTGAAACGCGGACCAGGCCCGCGCAACGTCGTCGACCGCATCCGGGTCGAGTCCATGACGTCGAAGGATCAGGGCGAACAGCTGAGGACTGTTCCTCCAGTGCGTGGCCATGCCGGATGCTAACCGATCGTCGCGGGCGCCAGGACGGCACGTAGGCGGCGCTGCCTGTCCCTGCAACCGTGTGTTGAGCTGCCACGTCCAGAGGGCATGAGGGAAAACACTCCAGGGCGGACCGGTATGAAGCCGGAGAACGAGCGCCAGGCCAGATACTTCTTCGCCGGCCTCGGTGCAGTGACCGGGCTGGCTGTCTGGGTACCACGCGCCGCGTTCAGTATCGACGGGGGATTCGAGGGCCACGCTCGCGATCTGAGCGTGGTCTTCGTCGACCTGCCGCTCATCTTGCTCGGCGGCGTGCTGGTGCCGCTCATCTCCTGGGCCTTGGCCATCAGGCGGGTGCCGCCTTGGGCTGGGGCGGTCGCGGCCTTGGCCGCGCTTGCGCTCGCGGGGTGGGGTCTTACCGAGTGGTGGACCCCTCGGCAGCATCCGGACCCCGGCTACGACATACCCGGGATGTGACAGCGTCCACTGGTCGCCACACCCCCGCCGGGCTCGGCGTCGAGGCGAGCAGAGAGCGAGCCGCACCTCGCCGTACGGGCGCACGCCCCGGAACAGCGGGGTCAGGCTACGTCGGTCGGCCGGGAGGTGGGGACGTCCGTGGGTTCGGCGGGAACGCGCGGGTGGACTGCGGCGAGGCGGCGGGCTTCGGCCGTGACCTCAGCATCGATCCGAGCCAGTGCTTCGTCGCCGTCGTCGCCGTCGCCGCCGTATTCGAGGAAGGCGTACTCGTCATCGAGTTCGGCGAGCCGTACTGTCAGGGGCAGCTCATACCCGTAGCGCTGGTTGATCCGGAAAGTGAGCTCCCAAGGTTTCAGCTCACCGGCCAGCATGCGTCGTGCGAGCGCTCGCGCGACGGCTTCTTGGCCGGCCTCGCCGGCGGCCGGATGGAGAACGAGGCCGAGCTCATCGAGTGCTCCGGGGAGCAAGTCGTACACGTCATAGTCCGCCTCGGCGCGGGTGCAGGCTGCCAGCACCCGAAGTCCGGGGCTGTCCAGGCCGGCGACGAGCGCGTCACAGGCCGCGCTGACGACATCGCTTGCGGGGATCTCGCCCACGCTCCAGAGAATGGCGCGGTCCTGTAGTTCGCTGGCTGCTGCTTCGGTCGACGGCATGTACCCATGTTCGCTTCAATCTCGGATCCCGGTCGAACAGGTTTGACTGGTGCTTCTGCTCGGCAGCTTTCACGGTGTTGTTGCGGGGAGCGCCACGCGTCGGGCTTCGGACCGCTCTGAGTTACAGCAGCCGGCGCAAGGGCGGCCATCGGGATTTGGCAGACCCCGCGTGGTCGGCAGCCCTACCGTACGGACATACGGCGCTGCATGCGGCAGTCATCAAGGAGGATCCAGTGTCATCGTCCTGCGACCCCGAGTACGCTCCTGCCGGCGATGTGGGTGGGGCGCTCATGGTGATCGATTCCCGGCTCAAAGCGATCTACGACGGCAAGGTCGACCCCGATCCCGAGCAGCGGCTGCTGATGGACCAGTACCTCGCGTCCTTGGGGCCCGGGGGAGCGCAGGACCTGCTCGACGGCGCCTGCACGCTCATCTACATGTTCATGACGTGGCTGCGGAAGGCGCACGAGGACCACGACAAGGACGTCATCGAGTACGTGGTGCCCAACCTCGTGGCGACGATGCGCACGATGCCCCGGAGCGTCCGCCCCGAGGCCATCCCCACCATGGCCGCCATGGTCATCGCGGCAGGTACCGGCCTGAGCCCCAGCCTGTGGCGCCGGCAGTACGGGGAGTGGACCGACGAGGAGATGAATCCCCTGGAAGCCACCGCCTTCCTGCTCGCGGAGCACATCAACCGGATCACAGGCGACCGCGACTACGCCACACGCATGATCACCAACGCGCTGTCCAGCGCGGAGCAGGACTGACACATGGGAGTCCGAGCGCGACCCTTCAGTGGCTTCGGCGGGCGTTGAGCCGGGCGGCCTGGCGCGTCAGGTGGTCGCGTTCGGGGAGGTTGGGTGCCTTGTGGGCCGCCTCGGCGTACAGCCGTGCCGCCGTCTCCAGGTCGCCGTCGCGCTCGTTGAGGTACGCCGCCACCGCGGTGTGGCGGGGCAGTGAGTCGTCCAGCGCGGCGAGCGCCGCCAGGCCGGCGGGCGGTCCGTCGGCCTCCCCGACGGCGACCGCGCGGTTGAGCCGGACGACCGGGCTGTCGGTCAGGCGCGCGAGCTCGTCGTACCACTCGACGATCTGCACCCAGTCGGTCTCCCCGGCGGTGGGCGCGTCGGCGTGGAGGGCCGCGATGGCGGCCTGGGCCTGGAACTCGCCCAGCCGGTCGCGGGCGAGGGCCGCCTGGAGGATCCCGACGCCCTCGGCGATCAACGCGGTGTCCCACCGGCCGCGGTCCTGCTCGGCGAGCGGCACCAGGCTGCCGTCGGACGCGGTCCGGGCGGCACGGCGGGCGTGGTGGAGCAGCATGAGGGCGAGCAGCCCGGCCACCTCGGGGTGGTCGATGCGGGCAGCGAGCTGCCGGGTGAGGCGGATGGCCTCGGCGGCGAGGTCGACGTCGCCGGAGTAGCCCTCGTTGAAGACGAGGTAGAGGACGCGCAGCACGGTGGCGACGTCGCCGGGCCGGTCGAAGCGACGCACGCCGGAGACGGTCCGTTTGGCCCGGCTGATGCGCTGCGCCATGGTCGCCTCGGGCACCAGGTAGGCCTCGGCGATCTGGCGGGTGGTCAGCCCGCCGACGGCGCGCAGCGTGAGCGCGACCGCCGATGCCGGCGTCAGCGACGGGTGGGCGCACAGGAAGTAGAGCTGGAGCGTGTCGTCCGCCGCGGGCGCGGGGCCGGGCGCCGGCTCCTCCTCGACGCGGTCCTCACGCCGGCGGCGGGCCGCGTCGGCGCGCGTCGCGTCGAGGAACTTGCGCCAGGCCACGGTGACCAGCCAGCCCTTGGCATCCCGCGGCGGGTCGGCCGCCCAGACGCGGAGCGCCTCGACCAGGGCGTCCTGTACGGCGTCCTCGGCCGCCGCGAAGTCGGCTCCGCGGCGGACGAGGATGCCGAGCACGCTCGGCGTGAGGCTCCTGAGCAGGGCCTCGTCCATCGGTGAGGTCATTCCGTGATGGTGGGGTGCGCGCCCAGGAACGGGCGCACCTCGAGCCACTCGTGGATCGGCTTCCCGCCCGCCCCGGGGGCGGCCGACAGCTCTCCGGCCAGCTCGACGGCGCGCTCGTAACTGTCGACGTCGATGATCATCCAGCCGGCGATGAGGTCCTTGGTCTCCGCGAACGGTCCGTCGGTGACCGGCGGGCGCCCCTCGCCGTCGTAGCGGACCCACGCTCCCTCGGGGGCGAGCGCCTGACCGTCGACGAATTCGCCCGTCTTCTCCAGCCGGGCCGCGAAGTCGTTCATGTACTGCACATGCGCCGAGATCTCCTCCGGGCTCCACTGGTCCATCGCGACGTCGTTGACCGGAGCCGGGGCGCCGCGGTAGTGCTTCAGCAGCAGGTACTTCGCCATCGTGGTACTCCTCGGTGCTCGTGCGACCCATTGTGGTCGCGTTCACCCCGGGGACGGAGCCGGACGCGGATTCTCGACATCTCCGTCCTGCAACATCTTTTAGTACGTTCGCCGTATGCACACCACACTGACGGAGCACGCCCGGTGCGTCTGGGGCGACGAGTACGGCCCGAGGCCCCCTTGCGAAGCCCGCGAGCACCACTGGATGTACTTCGTCGAAGAGCTGACCTTCGCCGACGCGGACGCGATCCTCGCCATGCTGCGCGAGTTGTGCCCGCACCTGGTCGACGGCCTCCTGCCGGTGTGGGTCCGCAACCTCGCCTACCGCCTCATCCTGCTCCAGCGGCCCGACGACCCGGCGATGATCCGGGAGGCGGCCCTCAACCTGGAGGCGTACGGCCCGTCCTGGGACGACATCGCCGAGGACCTCCGCGCCCGGGCGGACGCCCTGGACCCGGAGGGCGCCAAGCCCTGGGGGAAGATCTAGTTCTCCCGGCCCCGCAGGTGGGCGAGGACCGCCAGGACCCGGCGGTTGCCGTCCGTGGGGTCCAGGTCGAGCTTCGTGAAGATGCTGGACGCGTGCTTGACCACGGCGGCCTCGGTGATGAACAGCCGGCCCGCCAGGGCCTGGTTGTTGAGGCCCTCGGCCATCAGCGTCAGCACCTCCCGCTCGCGGGGGGTGAGCCGGGCCAGCGGGCGGTCCTCGGACTGCCGGCTGAGCAGGACCCGGACGACCTCCGGGTCGATGACCGTCTGGCCCGCGGCGACGCGCCGCAGGGCGTCCAGGAACTCGGCCACCTCGCCCACCCGGTCCTTGAGGAGGTAGCCCAGCCCGGTCGCCGAGGCGCCGGTGAACAGCTGGGTCGCGTACGCCGTGGCGACGTACTGCGAGAGCACGAGCACCGGCAACGAGGCGTCCCTGGCGCGGAGTTCGAGCGCGGCCCGCAGGCCCTCGTCGCGGAAGCCGGGCGGCATCCGTACATCGGTGACGACGATGTCGGGCCGCTCCGCCTCCACCGCCCGCACCAGCTCCCCGGCGTCGCCGACGGCGGCGAGCACCTGATGGCCGCCGCGGGTCAGCAGTTCCGTCAGACCCGCGCGCAGCAGTACGGAGTCCTCCGCGAGGATCAGCCGGAGCACGGGACCTCCACGCGCAGTTCGGTCGGTCCGCCCACCGGACTGGACACCACCAGCCTGCCCTTCAACATCGCCACCCTGTCCGCGAGACCCGCCAGGCCCGCTCCCGCGCCGGGATCGGCCCCGCCGCGGCCGTCGTCGGTGATGGAGAGAGTGAGCCGGTCACCCTCGACCCTACCCAGGACGGCGACGCGCGAGGCGCCGCTGTGCTTGGCCGCGTTGGCCAGCGCCTCCGTGACGGTGAAGTACGCCGTGATCTCCACGGAGTCGGCCAGCCGCGGCACGCCGTCGAGGTCCACGGTCACCGGGACCGGATGGCGCTGCGCCACCTCGGCCACGGCCGCCGCCAGCCCGTGGTCGGTCAGGACCTGCGGGTGGATTCCCCGTACGAGGTCGCGCAGTTGCTCCAGGGCCACCTTGGCCTCGCCGCGGCCGCGGGCCACGAGAGCGGCGGCCCCGGCGGCCTCCGGGAGGGAGCGCAGCTCCAGCTCGGCGAGGCCCAGGGTCATGCTGAGCGCGACCAGCTGCTGCTGGGCGCCGTCGTGCAGGTCCCGCTCGATGCGCCGGCGTTCGGCCTCGAAGGCGTCGACGAGCCGGACCCGGGATCGGGTGAGCTCCAGGACACGGGCGTCCTCCTCGCGCGGCCCGAGCAGCAGCCGGGCCGTCTTGACCTGGGCCGCGGCGAGCAGGGCGCCCGCGTACGCCGTCGCCACCAGCCCGGCCAGCCCCACCGCCGTGCCGCCGAGCGCCTCCAGGGGACCGGAGACGGCCCTGCCGGGGATCAGCATCACCGGCTCCGGTGCGAGGGCCCACACGACGGCCGGGGAGACGACGAGGATCAGGGAGAACGCGAGCAGCGTGACCACCCCGAACCCGGCGGCCCCGAAGACCGGCCCGAGCAGGGCGGCGTACCCGAACTCCCGCCAGGTGGCCCGCTCGCGCAGCCGCGTCCGCAGCCAGGCCGCGGGGCCGGCCCCGGCGAGCGAGGTGTGCGGATCCGGCACGGGTACGGGCTCCACCCAGCGCAGCCGCCACCGCTCCAGCGCCCCGAGCGGTACCCCGCAGACGGCGGCGCAGAGCAGGAGCAGCAGCCCGATCCCGGCCACGGCCAGTACGACCCCGAGCCCGACGAGGAGTACGAGCGCGACCAGCAGCGGGTACCCGATGAGGAAGCCGCTCGCCAGATATCCCCAACACCGCCAGGGCCACCAGGAGAAGAGGAAGCGGGCCGGTCGCCGCACGGCGGCCCAGACGGCCACGGGCGGCCCGTCGGCCGGATGCGGGAGGGGCTGGGGGTGGGGGACGGGGAGGGAGGCGGACATGTGCCCCCAGTTTAGTGCTGTGGCCGGGAAGGTTTGCCGGGTCGCGGTGTCCGGTGCGGTGCATCGCAAGGCGGAGGACCGCGGCTCGTACTGGACGTACTTGCGTG